>DATNKY010000011.1:0-9784 GCA_035603155.1 Solirubrobacteraceae bacterium | reverse complement strand
CGCCAGCGACCCGTATCGGCCCCTCCCCCAACGAGCAAGATGTACCTCGCCGCCGCGCGCGCGGAGATCGCATGGCTCAAGCGCGAGCCGGCCGCGGTTCTCGAGGCCACCGAGGAGGCCCTCGATCTCGCTATTCGTGCGGACGCAGCTTGGATTGTGGGAGAGCTCGCGTATTGGCGCTGGCGCGCAGGGGCCGTCGAGGAGATTCCAGCTCGAGCGGCCGAGCCCTACACACTTTCGATCCGCGGTGACTGGCGCCGAGCGGCCAAGTGCTGGACCGAGCTTGGCTGCCCCTACGAGGCCGCGCTCGCGCTCGCCGATGCCGACGACGAAGAACTGCTGCGGCGCGCGCTTAATGAGCTGCAGCAACTCGGGGCTCGTGCAGCGGCAGCGATCCTCGCCCGCCGCCTCCGCCAGCAGGGAATCCGGAGCATGCCACGAGGGCCGCGCCCTAGCACGCGCGAGAACCCAGCCGGCCTGACGGCGCGTGAACTCGAAGTGCTGGCGCTCCTAGTCGAAGGCCTGCGCAACGGGCAGATCGCCGAGCGTCTCGTCGTGTCGGAGAAAACCGTTGACCACCACGTGTCCGCGATCCTGCGCAAACTCGATGTCCGCACGAGAGCCGAAGCGGCGGCCGAGGCGACGCGGTGGGCCTAAAGCGGGCGGGGTGACCACGGACCGGCCGGCGAGGCTCCGCGCCTCCGGGATCGGGCGCCTTACCGCCAAGCCCAGCCCGTGGCCGGCGGCTGTCGAAGACGACGAGGATCAGCGACTCCCCGACGTCCTACTCGTGCCTACGCACCGAACGTCCGCGCCAACGATGACAGCGGGGTCGAGTGGGGCTTGCCGTTCGCCTGTAGGCGAGCCGGCAGCAACTCAACGCGATGCTTCTCCTGTACCGAACCACCAGGTGAGCTCTCGATCCGGGCCAATCAGGGACTGCTGCTCGGCACGGCCGGCCTGCAGAGCAGCAGTCGCGAGCCCCTGGCCTGTAAGGCGAGAGGGCGTCGGTCTATGAGACCATCGAGCGGATGGAACTGGGCGTGCATCTGCCTTTGATGGAGCTCGGGGATGAGGGGCAGTCGCTGGGCCGCCTGCAGGCTACGGTTGACGCGGCGGGGCGGTCGGGATTCGTGGCTGTCTCGGTCAATGATCACTTCGTGTTCTCTACACCATGGCTGGATGGTCTGACGGCGCTGGCGGCTGTGATCGACCGTACGGGGGAGATGGCGTTGGCGACCACGATCTCGCTGGCGGCGCTGCGCGGGCCGGTGCCGCTGGCAAAGGCGTTGGCGGCCCTGGATGTCCTGTCCGGCGGACGCCTTGTGGCGGGGGTCGGTCCGGGATCCTCTGATCGCGACTACGACGCCGTCGGGATTCCGTTTGACGACAGGTGGAAGCGGTTTGACGAGGCGGTGAGGATTCTGCGGGCGCTGCTTTGTCAAGAGCGCGCACCAATGGAAACGCGGTACTTCACTGCGCCTGATCTTCGGTTGGCGCCGGCGCCGCGGCAGAGCGGCGGTGTTCCGCTGTGGATCGCAAGCTGGGGATCGGCGGCGGGGCTGCGGCGCGTAGCCCGATTGGGCGACGGCTGGCTGGCGTCTGCTTACAACACCACCCCTGAGCAGTTCGTCTCCGCGAGCGCGCTGCTGGGTGACGAGCTTCGCCGCCAGGGCCGCCGCGCCGAGCAATTTCCGAACGCGTTGGTGACGATGTGGACGTGGATAACTGAAAGCCGGGTCGAGCGCGAGCGGGTTCTGGCCGATGTCCTCGCCCCGCTGCTGAAGCGCGACGTCGACGGGCTACGCGACCGGGTCTGCGTGGGCTCCGCTGCGCGGTGTGCCGAGCTGCTGTCGCGCTACGCGGCCGCCGGATGTCAGCGCGTGTACCTCTGGCCGCTGGGAGACGAGCCGCGACAGATCGAGCTCGCAGCCGCCGAGGTCGCGCCGCGCATCGACTCCTGACCCAACCGCGGACGACGCCAGGCACCTGCACCGCCGCGTACGGCGACACGAGCTCGGTCACAATCCCTGCACTCGAGATCTGCATAGGCAGCTTGTCGCCCACCGCGGCCCGAGTGGACGCGCTGGCTTGCGCTCGCGTGAGCAGGAACACTGTCAGGCGGGTTCATCAGGTGGTGCATCGGGTTTGGTCGTGGCCGACCCGGGCCGCTGCCTCGGGTTGACAATGCGCACGAGCGGCAGTCAGCGACACGGGTCCTCCGGCGGCGACGATGTGGCAGCCCGTCGCGGCTGCGTGACCACCGCTCTCACGCTCTCGAAGTTCCCCGTGCGGTGCAGGCGCGTCCACCCTCATCCGCGGCTCACCCGATCGCTAGGGCCGTAAGCCAACTTGTCAACCGTCGCGTCGGGACCGAGCAGCTGCGTGAGCTTTCGCCGCGTGCTGGGGCTGAGGCCCGCGGGTCGTGACGAGACGGCGCGTGCCAAGAACTTCTCTCCCGCGCTGTAGTTCAACCTGCGGCGACTGCCGCACGACCAATCGGCACGCGGCGATTTCCGCTCCGGGTACGGCCGTGCGATAGCGCGCGATCTCAGTGGTGGCGCTCGAGGGCTTTGGCGCCTCAGCAATCGATCCCCAAGGTGAGCGGCGTGCGCGTTTGAGTGTTGCTTTGGGCGTTGCTAAGGGCGTTGCTAAGCGTGGGCAAAGAGGCGCCGGATAGCACTACCGGAATCCTCAATGCGAAAGAAAGACTGAGATGACTTCGACGATTGCCCGGCCGCTTGGCGAAACAACACGTCGGGAGCCGCGCCTGCGAGTGTCCTTGGCAGAGGCGACCGGAGCCCTGATGCTCGCCGACGGCACACCGCTCCTGCTCCGGCCTGTTAGCCATGAGGATCGTGCAGGTCTCGCGGTGCTGTTCGCCCGGCTCACTCCCGAGTCACGTCACAGGCGATTTCTCTCACCAAAGCGCGAATTGACGCCGCGGGAGCTCGCGTTTTTCACCGACATCGATCACGTAGGGCACGAGGCGATCGTCGCGCTCGATCAGCGCGACGGCACGATCGTCGGCGTCGCCCGATACGTGTACGCCGGCGATCGCGCGGGCGTGGCGGAGCTCGCCGTCGTGGTCGCTGATGACTTGCAGCGGCTTGGTATCGGCACGGCGCTCGTAACGCGCGCGCTGCGGCGCGCCCGCGCGAACGGCTTCGCGCTTATGACCGCCACGACGCTGCGGGAGAACCGCCCGGCGCGTGCGCTGGTGCGACGCCTCGGATTCCGCGCCCGCGCGAGCAGCGGCAAGGAGATCGAGTTCGAGCTACAGCTCGAGCCAACGCCCTCCTCGGAGTCGAACCGACCTATTCACCCATCACCACGCGACCCATCCGCAGATACACGACCCGAACCGGCTCCACCACACCACTCGTAACTGAAGGGACTTGAACATGTTCTCCCCCTACCTCACTATGGCCCTGGCGCGGGCGAAGGCCAATGACCCGCGCCGAGCCGCGGACGCTCAGCGCCGTACGCAGCACCGAGCTCGGCCTGGTCGATCCGATGCGAGCGACGGCAGCGTGACGCTTCGATTCGGGTCACCAGCCGACAACGGCGCACTCGCACGCCTCGCCGCGGTCGACAGCGCCGAGCCTCCGGCGCAGCCCGTCTTGCTCGCCGAAGTCGACGGACAGGTCGTCGCGGCGCTCGCACTCTCAGACGGCACCTCCATCGCCAACCCGTTCTCTCCAACAGCCGACCTGATCGACCTCCTACGCACTCGAGCCACACAGCTCGACCACGAGAGCTGCCTGATCGGTTCAGGTCGGTTGAGGCCATGGTCTCAACGTCGCGCGCTGGCCTAGGGCTAGACACGATGTGCGCGAGCGCCCTGCAGCAACCTCTGCCAACGGGACCAGAACATCACCCCGTAGCCCGCACCGGGGCGCCCGCCAATCCACGCGGGCTGTCGACACAGAGCAACAACGCACACGAGTTCTCGCCGTCGAGGAACCGGTGAGTGCAGCACGACGCACGTCCTGCGCCGGCGGGCCGACGCGGCCTGCCGACGGGCTACGCCCGTTCTCTGCTGTGGCGCCCGGCGCCATCGCGCTCCACGCAGGAGAAAGCCAACTACCACACACGATGCAGCAACAGACAGTGAGGCAAGCAAGACAATGAGACTCTTTCGTATCAGTCGCATGGCAGTGCTGGCGGTCGTCGCCGGCCTGGTGTGCGCGGCCGGCGCATCCGCGACCGTGATCGGCCTGCCGTTCATCGGCTCACAGGTCAATAACGACGCCTCGAACGGGATCGACCCCAATCAGGATGCCGGTCTGTCCGATGTGGTCGGCGGATCGCTGACCGCGGGTGGTCCGCGGGTCCCGTGGGGCACGTTCGAGCAGAGGTCCGGAAGCTCGCAGCAGATCTTCGTGCGAGCGTTCAAGACCGGCCAGTGGGTCACCCAGGGCAAATCGCTGAACATTGACCCCAACGCGGTGGCCGAGGCCCCGTCGATCGATTTCGCGGGTGCGGGTCGTACCGTGCCGTGGGACTCGTGGTATGAGCCCACCAAGGCACTCGGCGGCGAGAAGCAGATCTTCGCGAGCCGCTTTAACGCCACCGCGAACAGGTGGGTCCCGGAGGGACAGGACCGGGGCTCAGGGGCTCCCTCGCTCAACATCCACACCGACAAGGAGGCGGAAAATCCATCGGTCGCCGGGGGCGCCACCGTCCCGGGCAACGACCCGGTGCCGTGGGTCGCGTGGCAGGAGCAGGACGGCAACGTCAACAACTCCGGCAACCACGACCAGATCTTCGTCTCCAAGGGCGTCAAGCAGGCGACACTCCACAACCCCTGCACGGACTTCAAGCCGTCCTCGGCGGCGAGCGTCAGCGCGTTTTGCTGGCAGCAGGTCGGCGCCGATCGGCTCGCGGCTGACGGCGACTCGTCGCCCAACGGTGATCCGAGCCTGAACGTCGATCCGAGCCGTGACGGGATCGAGCCTGACATCACGTTCACGGGCGCGAGCGACAAGGTCGCGTGGACGGTCTGGTATGAGGTCGGCGACAGCCACCTGGGGCTGCGCGACAACGACCAGGTGTTCGCGGCGAAGATCGTCGGCGATAACACCGCCGACGGCGGGTTTCACTGGCAGGCCGTCGGCAATCGCACGGCGGGGCAGACCAACCCGCTCGACACTTCGAGCAATCCGCCCGGCTTCGGTCACTGCGCGACGTCTACGACAGCCGAGGACCAGTGCTCACTGAACGCGAACCCGCAGCGGGACGCCGAGGATCCGCGTGTCGCCACCGGCACGTTGACTCCCGGCGGCGCCACGGTGCCGTGGATCGTGTGGGCCGAGGACACCGGCAACGGCAAGCACGGCATTTTCATCTCGAGGCTGGTCGACGGTGATCATTTCGAGCTGTTCAACGGTGGTCGGCCGCTGTCGCCGGCGAACAGCGACGCGACGCACCCCGACATCACGTTCTTCGGGAACGTGCCGTACGTCTCGTGGATCGAGGCACACGGCGACGACAACCGCGGGTTCGTCGGACACTTCGAGAACGGCGTGTTCGTGCTCGACACCACCGACGGCATCCGCCTCTCGCCACACGTTCACCGCGCGTCGCTGATTGACGCCCGCGTGCCGCTGTCGTCGAACTGCACGGCCGATCCGTTCACGAACGACGGTCAGGCATGCCAAGTCGCGGCGGTCAACGCACCGTTCGACCTCTTCACGACCACCGGCAGGCCACAGCGGCTGTTCAGCCAGGCGATCATCGGCGGTCCGAACTGCGTCCTGTTCCGCAGCTGCAGGCTGTCGCTCATCTCGGCGATCACCGGCGTCGTGATCCAGAGCAATCTCGCCCAGAGCAACAGCGTCGGGATCCTCGTCCAGCGGATCGTCGGCACCCGGCGCGTACACGGCAAGCGCGTACGCGTGCTTCGGGCCGTAGGCCACGTGCCGCTGGGTCACCACCACAAAGGCCAGCTGAAGATCCGCTGGAACCTGAAGGTGAACGGCCACCGCCTCACTCGCGGCCGCTACGTGATCACTCTCCGCGCGTTCGACAGCCATCAGAACCTGCTCGGACACACCAACTCGACGATCCTCACGGTCAAGCACTAACGAACGGTGGGGGTCCGGCGCTCAGACGGCGCCGGACCCCCACTCGCCCCTGCGGCGCCAACCCCCGCGGCCGATGTCGCGAGAGTCTGGTTTCCCCGCAAGGAACGGTGGGTGCGCTCGCTGCCGCTTCGGACTGGTCGCTGCCTGCGAGCGGAAGGCGCGACGACGTGGGCGCCTCGGCGACGAGGAAGCCAGCGATTCGCGGGTTGGGCAACCGTGCGATCTGGGAATGTGTGAGCTGTGGTCGAGCGCTTTGAATGGGAGGGACGATCGATCGCCTGGCAGCAAGCCGGCTCCGGCCCGCCGGTAGTGCTCTGCCATGGCACGCCGTTCTCGTCCGAGGTCTGGCGCCCGTTCGCGTCTACGCTGGCGCGCGACTTCACGGTCTACACCTGGGACATGCCCGGATACGGCCGATCCTCGAAGTCGCCAGAGCACCCTGTCGACTTCGGCTCACAGGCCGAGGCGTTCGGCGCTCTGCTTGAGCACTGGAAGCTCACCAGCCCGCACATCATCGCCCACGACTTCGGTGGCGCGGTATCCCTGCGCGCCCACCTCGTCCTCGGTGCCCGCTACCGGTCACTGATGCTCGTCGACGTAGTCGCGATCCCGCCCAGCGGCTCGCCGTTCTTCCGGTTCGTAAAGGAGCACCCAACGATCCTCTCAGAGCTGCCGGCCTACATCCACGAGGCGATCGTGCGGACCTACATCCTCGGGGCGAGCCATCGCGGCCTGAGCGACGCACAAATCGACCCGCTGGTCCACCCGTGGCTCGGAGAGGAAGGCCAGCCGGCTTTCTACCGTCAGATCGCCGATTACGACGAAACGTTCCTGGAGGACAACGAACGACGTCTGGCCACGTTGACCATCCCGGTGCGCGTCCTCTGGGGAGCCGACGATGCATGGATCCCGGCCAAAACAGGGCGGCGCCTTGCCCAGATGATCTCGTCCTCGTCCTTTCACCTGATCGATGGGGCCGGGCACCTGATGCAGTACGACGCGCCCGTTGCATTCGCCGATGAAATCCGCGCGTGGCTGGACGAGCGCACCGCAAGCACCGGGTAATCACTCCTGGTTTTCTCACAACCAGCCGACCCGTCGCCGCCCGATCCGCGACGGTCTTGGACTTCTGCTCTCGTCGGACATGCGACCAGAACAGCAGCCGGGAGCTCGTGGCCGGTCGGCCGACAGAGCAGGTGCTCACCGTCCCTGGTTGTATTGGAGATCGGGTTGGTCGTCTGGGCCTACCACAATCAGGCAACGGTGGTGAGGTGCGTGAGCGAAGTTCGTTGCGCAACGGCTCGGTGGATGATGGCCGTCCAGGTGAGCAGGATGCCGAGCTCGCGGTTGTACGTGACCTCATAGCGGTCGGTTGCAAGCGTCACGAGCTCCGGCACGACTGTGATGTCGTGTTCGAGCAGCTCACCAGGGATCTCGAAGCGGGATGCCCAAGGCTTGGCGAGCAGCGACTGGAGCGCGGCCGGGTCGAGCATGCGGCGGACGGTGAGGTCGCCCCCACACAGTGACCCGGGAGCCAAGGGACGACTGCTGCTTCCGAGCGCGACAGCCGCGGAGCAGCACCTTCTGGAGCGCTGCCGTCTATTGCAGAAGTGGCGGGACGATGCGCTGGCGCTGCGCCGCTGGTGCCTCTGAGCGCTTGTGGAGCTGTGAGACCAAGCGACCGATGCACGGCGGCGCGGTCGCTGACGACGCTCGCTGCACTGGTTCGTCGCCAGGTTGCGCTTTCGAGTGCGCCGAGCGCCGTATGGGGTCGGTTGCCGACGCAGGCGCGTGTGCCGTTGGCTGAGCGACAATGTCGTGATGGATAGCTGCGAGCCGGACTTCATCGTCGTCGGCGAGAAGGTTGCGCTGGGGCCCCTGCGGCGCGACCTCGCCGCCACCTACGCGCGGTGGCTAAACCAGCTAGAAGTCCGGCGCGGCCTCGATTACCTCGGCATCGCGACCCCGCAGAGCCAGGAGAAGTGGGTGGATGACAACGTTGAGCGGGGCGCGAAGCGCGAGCCCGAGCGCGTCGAGTTCACGATCTATGACCGCGCTGATTCTGCACCGGTCGGGACCGCGGGCCTGTTTGAGATCGTCCACGCGCACGGGCGCGCCGAGTTGGGCATCGCGATCGGAGAGCGCCGCGGTCAGGGCATGGGCACCGAGGCGACCCGGCTCGTGCTCGACTTCGCGTTTCACGTCCTGCAGCTGCGCAACGTGCTGCTCGAGGCACTGGATTGGAACGTCGCCGGGCTAACGGCGTATGAGCACGCAGGCTTTCGTCGCATCGGCATTCGCCGTGGTGCCGTGATCAGCCGGGGGCGCCCGACCGACGTGGTGATCATGGACGCCATCCCGCAGGACTTCGGCCAGTCAGTGCTGCGCTGAGCGTCCAGCGGCGCCAGAGTTCGGCACGACGGCCACACGGTCTGGAACCGGTCCTCGCACCGCTCGACAGCAGCAGCCCGCGGAGTGCACCGCTGCCTTCGGAGACTAGACACGACGGTGGCATCGCAATCCCGGCCACACACGACGCTTTGAGACCGCGATCCGGCGCCGCTCAAGCCCTTTTTCGCTCGGACGCTCCCCCTTCAAGGAATCCTACGCTGTGTCGCAGGGCACGAACGCCGGGGCCTGAGAGTTTCGTCTGGGCGGACGAAACGCCCTGAGCAGCAGCCGGGTCATCGCAGAACCGCCGACGAGAAGAGGAAGTGCCGCCAGGTGGTGCTCGGATCGTCCCCGGGCAGCCGTGCCTCGTGCGATCCGCTCAGTTTGCGCGATGGTGGCTGAGCAGCGAGCGCAGCCACTGCAAGCCGCGACGCACTTTCCCGGGCGGCGGCGGATCGACGTCGCCGCCGTGCAATCGTGAGTAGCGCGCGGCGTCTGCCTCAGCTTCGGCCACCTTGGCTCGGGACACCTCGTTGTTGATCGGCATCTGCCCGCCGGTGAACGACATCAGGGCCCACTTCTGTAGATGATGTGACGTGCGACCAGCGCCTCCGTGCGGATCCGAGCAGAGCATCGCCTCGTCGCAGTCAGCATTTGGTCATTGACTCTTGGGCTCATGCTCCGCGTCGGAAGAAGGGGTCGTGCGTGTCCTTGAGTCATGCGGGTCGTGACCGGAGCAACATGCAATGGTTCCCGCGGCCCCGCCGGCCCGGCATTCATCCTGGCTCGCTGTTGTGCGAGCCGATCGTCCAGCAGAGCGCGCTCGTGACAGCGTCGCTGGTCACGCGGAAGCAGCGGACGTCGTCCGCGGCCGTCGAGGCGGCCCCGGAGACGACGACGATCAGGTCGATGAACGCGCCACTGGTCAGGAACGGCGGGTCGGAGGTCTCGCCTGGGGTTAGTCCGAAGTCGAACTCCGAGACCGTGTTGGTCGGCGGTCCGTTGTCGACGATCGCCTCGCCGTTGATGTTGTGGTTGCCCGTGTCTGTCACCTGCAGCGCCATGTTCCCCTGGCTGACCTTGACGGTCGTGACGGTGAAGCCGACGACGGGGTCTGTGGCGACGGGCGCGCCGTCGCTCGAGGTCTGTCCCTGCTGGTACAGGATTCGGTCTGCCCGCTCGAACTGCTCGTCCGCCTGGCCCTTGGTATAGAACTGCGAAGTGTCGACGGTGCCAGAGGGCCCCTGGAGCCCTCGCGCCCCGGGCGCACCTGGTGGTCCTGGCGCTCCCGGCGGTCCGATCGG
>DATNKY010000012.1:0-3392 GCA_035603155.1 Solirubrobacteraceae bacterium | reverse complement strand
GGCGGGTCGACGAGCTCGCGTTCGATCAACCAGTTCAGGTTCCAAATCGAGCCGGTGTGCCAGATCTCGTACTCGAGCCGGACGCCGTACCCGCGCGACAGGCGCGCGTACTCGGCCAGCTCCTCACGCGGGTGCAGCGCGTGGCAGTCGAGCTCGACGAACGCCTCGTCGTGGTGGCTGGTGATGATCGAGATCATGTCCGCGCCGCGCTCGAAGACCTCCATCCGCTCGGGGATCGGGAGGCTGGACATGCCGCACTGGACGATCAGGTCGGTCGCCTCGCGCACGGCGTGGATCGCCTCGGTCCACTGCTCGGAGTGCATGTGCAGGATCGCGGCGCCCGCGTCGCGACACCGCTTGGCCTCGGCGGCCATCTCCTCGGGCGTGACCGGGTAGGCGACCTCGGGGTGCAGCCAGCAGACGTTCGGCGTCGCCGTGATCACGACGGGAAGCTCGCGCTCCATCGCCTCAGCCCACCGCGGTCGCGTCGCGGGTCAGACGGTCGGCGAAGAACGCCGCCGCGGCGGCGGCCGCCTCGCGGTCAGATGGATACGGCAGGATCTCGGCGACGAACGGGCCGCGATAGTCGATCTGCGCGAGCGCCGCCAGGACGCCGTCGAAGTCCACGTGTCCGAGGCCCGGGGCGTGGCGGTTTGAGTCGACCATGTGCACGTAGCCGAGCCGGTCGCCCGCCAGCGCGATGGCATCTGGGAGATCACGCTCCTCGATGTTCATGTGAAACGTGTCGAGCAGCAACTTGACGCCGTCGCCGCCCACCTCGTCGAGCAGCTCGAGTCCCTCTTCGCAGCGGTTCACGAAGTCGGTCTCGTAGCGGTTGATCGGCTCCACCAGCACGGTCACGCCCCGCTCGCCGGCGGCCTGCACGCATTCGCGGATCGCGTCGACGGCGGCGCGGCGGCGCGCGGCCGAGCCGTCCTGGCGCGTATCGAGCGTGCCGCGGACACCGCCGAGGATCACCGACGCGTCCAGCTCATGCGCGAGGGCGACCTGGTCGCCGAAGCGCTCGATCGCGGCCGCCCGCACGGTTTCGTCGGTGGCCGACAGGCACAGGCCATCGGCGAGGCACGCCTGGCCTGTCGCGATCGCGCTGCAGCGCAGCCCGGCGTCGTCGAGCTGCGCCGCGACCGCGGCGCCGTCAATCGAGCCCGGATCGCGCATGCTGAGCTCGAGGCATTCGAAGCCCAGCTGCACGGCATCGCCGACCGCCTCGTCGAGCATGCCGGCGTACAGGAGCGGCGCGAACGACGCCCGCGACGGCGATACCGCGATCCCGCCGCGGCGCTGTGGGGCGGCCCGGTCAGACACCGAGCAGCTCGTGGGGGTTGTCGACGCACATCCGGCGCACATCCTGCTTGGACACGCCGGACGCCAGGAGGATCCGCACGAACAGCTTCATCCCCTCGACCGGCGGCACGTTGACGACCGTGCCGAGGTCGGATGCGATGATCAGGTGCTCGGGCCCGATCCGCCTGATGCACTCGAGCGCGTGCATCGGGTCGCAGTTGGGATTGTTGAAGTTCGGGATGTCGCCGTAGGCGAACAGCGTCATAAAAGCGCCGAACTCCGTCATCTCGATCTGCTGCTCGATCGTCGTCTTGGTCACGTTCCAGTTCGGATGCGTGACCACCAGCCTGGTCACGCCCGCCCTGCGAGCCTCCTCGAGCACGACGAACTTGTCCTTGGTCCCGGAGTGACACGGGTCGAGGATCATGTCGCTGGCGGCGACCAGATCGAAGATCTCCCGCAGCTCCGAGACCGGCTTGTCATCGTCGTCGAGCAGCGCGATCCCGCCGGGCTCGCCGAGCACCTGGTGGTGATGGATGTTGTCGTGACTGGGCAGCCAGCAGCAGCGAGCGCCGAGGCGAGCAGCCATCTCGACCGACTCGGGGTTCAGCCCGCCGACGTAGTTGTTGAGCACGATCCCGCCGTACGCGGTCGCCGGCTCGAGCTCCTGTGCGGCCGCCCACGGGCCGACCACCTGGTTGACGAACGGAACCGTCGCCGCGGTCGGGAACGTATGCGCCTTGAACAGGCATCCGTCCATTCCCGCCTGGGTCGCCGCCTTCGTGGTCTGGACCTGGTCCCAGCCGGTGTCGATCAGCGGATCCGGGAACGCGTGGACGTGGACGTCGATCGCGCCGTCGAGGACCTCGAGCACGTCGTCCTCGGACAGGAGCCGGACGCGCTCGCCCATCGACTCGATCGTCTCGTAGGCGCGGTGCGTGTCGGCGCGCCACACATCCTCCATCGACTCCTCGTAGGTGCGGATGTCTTCGTTAGCCGCCATCGCTACGGGGTGAAGACGACCTTGAGCGCTTCGGGCTTGTAGGCGGTCTCGACCGCCTGCTGGCCCTCCGACAGCGGGAAGCGGTGCGTGATCAGCCGCTCCCACGGGAAGCTCTCGCGATGGCGCCACATCATCTCGAATGCGCGGTAGTAACCATCGTGAGGGTGATTCGTGTTGCCGTAGATCAGCACGTTGCGCGCCGCGATGTGACGGTGGATGTTCAGTGACACCTCGCCTGTGTCGGCGAAGTTGCCGGTCTCGAGGTAGGTGCCACCGCGGCGCACGATCTCGAGCCCGACGCGCACCGGCTCCGGCTGCCCGACGGTCTCGACCACCACGTCCGCGCCCTGGCCCTCGTTGCGCTCGCGCACGGCGGCGACGATCTCGGCATCGCTCATGTCAGCGATGCAGATCGCATCGTCGGCGCCGAACTGCTTGGCGAGCTCGAGCTTCATCGGGAAGTTGTCGAGCGCGATCACGCGGCCGGCGCCGAGCATTCGGGCCTTGGCGATCATCATCATCCCGATCGGGCCGACGCCCTGGACGACGACCGTGTCGCCGAAGTGAAAGCCCTTGCCGGCGTACGCCGCATACTCCTTCGCGCGATCGAGGATCGCGGTCACGACGAACAGCTCGGACAGCGCGGCGTACTCGACCGGCAGGTGCTCGGGCACCTTGTAGACCCACGCCTTCGGCGGCAGGTACATGTACTGCGCCCAACCACCCGCGATGTAAGGGAACTGATCGGAGCGATACGTCATCCCGATGCCCTCGTGATCGGGGCAGTAGGGATAGCCGTGGACGCTGCGGCACGCCCAGCACTCGCCACAGATCACGTTGGGGCAGTTGGTGACGCGGTCGCCGACCCGCAACGTCTCACCGCGGTACTCGATCTTCGACGGGTCGCCGCCGATCTCGACCACCAGACCTGAGTTCTCGTGCCCGTGCACTGACGGAAACACCATGTCCTGTTCGGACTCGGTGCCGCCATACAGGGTCACATCGCCATCGAACGCGTGCTTGTCGGTCCCACAGATGCCCGACATCTCGATCTTCACGATCACCGCGCCGGGCTCGATCCGAT
>DATNKY010000058.1:0-2936 GCA_035603155.1 Solirubrobacteraceae bacterium | reverse complement strand
GCGATCGGCGTGTCAGCCGGTGGTCATTCGCGCATGCCGGTGGTAACCCAACGTTCAAATGCGTCGACCTTGTCCTTTTGCCATCCTCCATCGCAGGGCATCGAGCCGTTGTGGAGGCGCTCGAGGATCGGTTGCGCGTTTTGCTTGACGTCCTCGTAGGACCACAGGTCGAAGGCGAACGTCATCGATTGGCGGTCGCGGTGGCGAAATAGCGTCTTGACGTGCTTCTCGAAGCTGACCGGCTCATCGGGATGGGGCAGCACGGCGGGACGGTCGTCCTCGCCCGTGGGCTGGAGCGCCGAGATCCTGCTTCCGGGCGGTCCGGCTGCGGTGTTCCAGCCCCAGTGGGGCATCGGCATGCTCTCCGGAGGCTTCGCGCCAGGCTGCGAGTTCTCGAGCGCGAGCCTCGAGCCCCACTCGATGTACGAGCTGAACGCCGAGCGAAACTCGGGATCTGCCGGCAGCCCCGCCTCCTTCGCCGAGCGCATGATCAACTGCACCCATCGCGCGCGCTTCTCTTCGGTCAGGCCCTTTCCGATGTGCTGCGAGAGCATCCGCGGATACCCGCCGTGCTGTTCGCTGTACGCCTGCGGGCCGCCGAACACCTCGCCCAGCCACTTCGCCACGCGCTCGGGATGATCGGGCGACATGTTGGCGAACAGCGGCGCCAGCAAGGGGTCCTGCGGCACGTGCTTCTCGTAGAACATCCGCGTCATCCGCAGGAGCGCCGGGTATCCCCCTGCCCACTCGAAGATCGTCGGCTCGCGATCGGGATCGCCGACGGGGTCCTTGAAGTCGACATGCCAGTGCATCCCACTGCAGAACGGCTTGTTCTGCGACTGGCCGCAGCGGCACAGCGCATAGTGCTCCGTCGAAGCGCCCGTGCCCTGCTCCTGGCCCTCCCCTTCGGGTCCCAACAGCCCGATCCCGCCGGTGATCCGGTAGGGGCCGTCCTTTGACACCTCGATCGACGGCACTCGCGTGTCGTGGTGGTCGACATCCGCGCGCTCCTCTACGCCGTCGAGCGCATAGCTGAGCGCCCCCGAAGGACAGCTCCGCACGGCGCGGATGATCTCGTCCATGCGGCCGCCACTCGGCGCCACGAACGGCTCCTGATCGACGCGGAACACCGTCGCGAGGCGGTCTGTGCAATAGCCGGAGTGCTGGCAGATACCGCGGTTGTCGAGGATCGTGAGCTGCTGGCCCCGATACGTGTCGCGGCGGTCTGCGACCCGGTTCGGGTCTTTCTCGTCTGTGAACCCGATCTCAGCGTGGGTGCCATCGCAGAACGGCTTGGTCTTTGAACCACCGCAGCGACACAGGGCCATCTGCGGCAATGTCGGTAGCGGCGTCCCAAGCCAGTCGGCCAGGTGGTTGGCGTTGGTGACAAGGTAAGGGCCGTTGCGCTCGCTCTGAATGGCGGCCGGAAGCTCGGCCTGCATCTCCCGCAGCCCGTCGACGAGTTGTGAGTCACCGGGTGCGAACCGGCACGCCAGGTCCTGAAGCGCGGCCGTTGCCTCCTGGACCTCGGCGGGAACGCCTGGCGAGAGGCGCAGCGTGGTCGCGTCGCGAGCCAGCTGGGCCAGCCGCTCGCCGAGGCCGCCGCGATCCTCCTCGGTGGCTTGAGCCTTGCGCTCCGGTTCGCCTGGGGCGGCGTCCGCCAGCGGGCGAATGACCGACCGCCTGAGGCGCTGCGCCACAAACGCCAGGTCATCCTGTTGCTCGCCGCTGTCGGTGTCTGCGGGCACGAGCCCGCGCACCGCCGCGGACTCAAGCTCGAGTGCGCGATCGAGCAGCGTCACAATCGCCGCCCGCAACTGCGCAGCGGACTCAACAACCATGCTCTGCTCCCTTCCCAAGTGCGCCGATCACCCGTAAACTGGACGACTGTGTCTGAACTTGAAGGCAATATACATGAACTTCAAGATAAACTCCAAGCTGGTGAGCCGGACCACGTCGATCAGGTGCGAGCGCAATGGGCGGCCGTGCGACCCGACCTGGACACCTCCCCCATCGCGGTTATCGCGAGACTGGGAAGAGCGACGGCATACACGGACGCCGGCATCAACGCCCGGCTTAACCAATTTGGCCTGACGCGCGAGACCTGGGACGTATTGGCCAGCCTGCGGCGAACGGGGCCTCCGCACCGCCTCTCGCCGACGCAGCTCTATCGGGCCCTGATGCGCAGCTCGGGGGCGATGACCCATCGCCTCACGAGCATCGAGCGCGCGGGACTCATCAAGCGGATAGCGGATCCCGACGACGGCCGCAGCGTGCTCGTCGAGCTCACAGGCGAGGGCGTCGCGCTCGTTGACTATGTCGCGCCCGAGCACCTCGCCAACGAGCAGACACTGTTAGCCGCACTCACCGAAGACGAGCGGCGTACGCTCGCCGAACTTCTCCGCAAGCTGTTGCACGCGTATGAGGCTGGGCAGCGCGTGCCGCCTTCCAGCGGGCGCGGCGGCCGCCGGAGATCCCAACGGCGCGCACCACCACCCTCGGCAGCCTCCGACTCGCCGCGCTGATCGGTTCGGCGCAGCGGGGGTGGGCTAGGCTCGCGGCCATGATTTCGTCGATTTCGCAAGCCGAGCCGCCGATGCTCGGCCGCAGAATTGTGCGCCTGTTTCGCCCTCATCGCGGTGCGCTGGCGCTGCTCAGCCTGATGATCCTGATCACGTCGGCGCTGAGCGTGATCAGCGCACTGCTGGTCCGCCAGGTGTTCGACAAGGCGCTGTTCGTCGCGGGCGGGCCCGATCTCGGCGCGCTGTACCCGCTGGTGGCCGCGCTGATCGCGATCCCGATCATCAACGGGGTCCTGAACATCGTCCAGGTCTATCTGACCGAGGTCGTGGGCAACCGTGTGCTGCAGGAGCTGCGCGACCGGCTGTTCGAGCACCTCGAGAAGCTGTCGCTGGCGTTCTACACGGCGACCCGCA
>DATNKY010000014.1:0-2006 GCA_035603155.1 Solirubrobacteraceae bacterium | reverse complement strand
AACCCCTCCCGTGCGCCCCGGCCGAGGTAGAGCCCGCTGCCGAAGTAGTTGGCGTGCGAGCCGGTGGCGTCATAGATCACCGGGTGCGTGCCGTGCTTCTCGAGCTTCGTGTCGGTCCATGCCGACCGCTCACCACCGGCGTGCTGGGACAGGTCGACTTCGTATGGGCCCTTCAGGAGAGCCTCCGACGCGTTTGGCGCGTCGAAGTCCACCTGGGCCATCTCCCAGTCGCTCTCATGCTTGTCGGTGAAGTCGTTGAACGTGTAGTAGAACCAGTACTCGACCGCCAACCTCCCCGGGTAGGCGGGGTCAGTCGCGACGTGCGCATAGACGCTCGGCTCCCGACCGTCATTCCATGCCCGGAACTGCTTCTCATAGCCACAACCCGGGTTGAGCGGATCGCCCGGCAAATCGATGTAGTAGCCACCCTTTGCCTGGCGCCACAGGTCGCTTGCGGCAGGAGCGCGCCTCGCCACGTTTCCACTCGAATCGCGGAGCAGCACGCCCGGTCTGCCCAGGACGATGCCCACGCTCGTCGGCCGGTACGCCTCGCCCGGCCCGCACTGCCTCTGTTGCGGCTCAAGCGAGAGCACAGGCGCGTACTTCTCGGCAAGCTGCTGCTCGGCCGATTGCGATGCCTGGGCGCAGGCAGGCGCCACGACGAGAACGGCGAGCGCGAGCGTGCCGACCGCGAGGCGGCGAACCCAGCCGACGACTTGTGACTTCGCCCACCCCCCTGGCAAGGTCACGGCCTGACGCCTAGCGGCGAACCGCCAAGCGTGGGCATCTGTTTCGGCCAACCGCTTGGCGACGCTGCCGAGACCATCGGAAGTTACCTGTCATGGCTTCTAACTCCGCTCGCGTATTAGATCATCCATGCGAGCCCGACAGCGAGGAACGTGGGTCAGCCGGCTCGTTCGGCGGACATCAGCCCCCGCCGGGCGAAGACGGCCAGGACGAGCCCTGCCGCGGCCAGTGCGGCGAACGCGATCGCGACCTTGACCGGCGATCCCGCCAGAAGGCCACGGCCGGCCTCCAGTACCGGGGTCACCGGGTTGAAGCTGGCAACGGTGTGAATCCAACCGGTGAGCAAGGACAGGGGGACGTATACGGGAGCCAGGAACAGCAGCACAAACACCGGCATCTGGATGAGGGCCCCGGCCTGTTCCGTGCGGAGGAACATGGCCAACCCGCAGGCCCAGAGCGCGGAGACGAGATTGAGCGCGACGCCGAGCGCCAGCAGGCCGGTCAGCTGGGCACCGCTGCCGTATACGTTCATCCCCGCGATGAGCGCAGCGATCGTCACGACGGTGCCGGTGAGTACCCAGCGCAGCAGCGCGCCGACGGTGTAGCCGACGATGATGCCTCCTCGCCTCGGCGCACTCAGCATCAACCGGCGGGCGAAGCCCGAGTCAAAGTCACGGGCGACCGCAAACCCGGTGAAGACACCACCGAACGCCGCCGATTGCAGGAAGACGAACACGAACTGAAACGACGTGTAACCGGGTGGATAGTGGAAGTTGGGCACGTCGCCGATTCGCGACAGACCACCGGCGAACGCGATCAGGAAGAACAGCGGGAAGACGATCGAGGGCACGAGGACCGCCGGGTTGACGATCGTGTTATGGATCGATCGCCAGGCGACACCCTGGACGACGCTGAGAAAGCGCTTCATCTCCGCGCCAACCTCGTCCTCATCGCGGATCGCGAGAGTCCCAACGAGACCACGAGGAGCGCGATCGCGAACCCGAACCCCAGCCCTAACGCCTGGGCATCCCAGCCGGTGATGACCAGGCTCCGAAGCCCCTCGAGGAGATACGAAACCGGGTTGTACGTCGCGACCTCACGAAACCAACTGGCCTTGATCAGGTTGCGCGGCAGACTCGACGAGCTGAGGAAGAGTGTCACGAACAGCAGCGGGAAGATCGCCTGCACGGCCTCCCCGGTGCCGAATCGCAACGCCAGGAACTCGCCGAGGCTGGCGAACGCGAACGAGATCAGGATCG
>DATNKY010000801.1:0-2040 GCA_035603155.1 Solirubrobacteraceae bacterium | reverse complement strand
CGATGTCGGCCGAGTGGTCCGGGCGGTGCACCTGGTAGAGGTCGATCCAGTCGGTCTTCAGGCGGCGCAGCGAGTTCTCGACTTCGCGCACGATCCAGCGGCGCGAATTGCCGAACTCGTTCGGGTCGTCGCCCATCGTCCCGTGGACCTTGGTCGCGAGCACGACGTTGTCTCGCTTGCCGCCGGCGAGCGCCTTGCCGACGATCTCCTCAGATTCACCCCGCGAGTAGACGTCGGCGGTATCGATGAAGTTGATCCCGGCGTCGAGCGCGCGGTCGACCATCCGGATGCACTCGTCGTGATCGGTGTTGCCCCAGCCGCCGAACATCATCGCGCCGAGGCAGAGGGAGCTGACCTTCGTTCCTGTGTTTCCAAGCTGGCGGTAGTTCATGTCTGCACCGTACCGATCGGCGGCCGCCCGGCGCCGGACGCGGCCGCCCGCTAGGTTCACGTTGATGAGCTCATCCGACAGACACTTCGGCCTCACCGGGCTCGCGACGATGGGCGCGAACCTGGCGCGTAATGTCGCCCATCACGGGATCCCCGTCGCGGTCCATAACCGCACGACGGGCCGCATGGAGCGCTTCATCGACGAGCACGGATCCGAGGGACCGCTGAGCGGCCAGGCGTCGGTGGAGGACTGGGTCGGCGCGCTCGAGCGCCCGCGCGTGCTGATGAGCATGGTGCAGGCCGGCGGCGCGACCGACGCCGTGATCGACGAGGTCGCCCCGAACCTGGACCGCGGCGACATCCTGATCGATGGCGGCAACGCCAACTTCCGCGACACCCAGCGCCGCCACTCGAAGCTCGCCGAGCAG
This sequence comes from Solirubrobacteraceae bacterium, assembly GCA_035603155.1. Lineage (GTDB taxonomy): Bacteria > Actinomycetota > Thermoleophilia > Solirubrobacterales > Solirubrobacteraceae > Palsa-465. The sequence goes on along the minus strand of DATNKY010000801.1, from coordinate 1,222 downwards.
GGGATCCACTTCCTCGGCGTCGGCGTCTCCGGCGGCGAGGAGGGCGCGCTCAACGGCCCGAGCATCATGCCCGGCGGCGACCGCGAGCCCTACGACGAGTCGGTCAAAGGGATCTTCGAGGCGATCGCGGCGTCGGTCGACGGCACGCCGTGCTGCACCTACGTCGGCCCCGACGGCGCCGGCCACTACGTGAAGATGGTTCACAACGGCATCGAGTACGCCGACATGCAGCTGATCGCCGAGAGCTATGACCTGCTCCGGTACGGCGCCGGGCTCGAAGTCGAGCAGATCGCCGAGCAGTTCCGCGCCTGGAACGACGGCGAGCTCGAATCGTTTCTGATCGAGATCACGGCGCGCGTGCTGTCGAAGAGCGACGAGGCGACCGGCCAGCCGCTCGTCGACGTGATTCTCGACGCGGCCGAGCAGAAGGGCACCGGCCGCTGGACGGCGCAGAACGCCCTCGAGCTCGGGGTCCCGCTGACCGGAATCACCGAGGCGGTGTTCGCGCGGGCGCTGAGCGCGCTCAAGGATCAGCGAGTGGCGGCCTCCGAGAGGCTCGCCGGTCCGTCCTCGACCGCCGCTGCGGACCCGGGGTTCGCCGACGACCTCGAGCACGCCCTGTACGCGTCAAAGATCGTCTCCTACGCGCAGGGGTTCGCGCAGATCGCCGCCGCCGCCGAGGACGAGGGGTGGCGGATCGACCTCGGCTCGATGGCGACGATCTGGCGCGGCGGGTGCATCATCCGCGCGCGCTTCCTGGACCGGATCCGCGAGGCCTACGAACAGGACGACAAGCTCGCCAACCTGATGCTCGCCGACTTCTTCGCCACCGCCCTCGCCGACGCACAGGACCCATGGCGCCGGGTCGTCGGCCGCGCCGCCGAGCTCGGAATCCCAACGCCCGCGTTCTCGTCATCGCTCGCCTACTACGACGGCTACCGCCGCGCCCGCGGCCCCGCAAGCCTCATCCAGGGACTCCGGGACCTGTTCGGAGCCCACACCTACAAGCGCGTGGACCGCGAGGGGACGTTCCACATCATGTGGGGGGAGGACGGCCGGCAAATCGGGCAATCATCCTGATTGCCTTGCGAGAAATCGAAGATTTCGGGGCAATCATCCTGATTGCCCTTGGGAGAAATCAAAGATTTCTCCCGGGTAACGTTCATCCCGCAGGCGCGGGCGCCCTCAGGCCCATTGGCCCGGCGTCGACGGGGTGCCGAGA
>DATNKY010000015.1:0-9040 GCA_035603155.1 Solirubrobacteraceae bacterium | reverse complement strand
TGGGGTCGAAGATCCGGATCTGGGCGTGCTCGGCGCTCGCGAAGTCGTTGAGGTGGATCTTGGTGCGGTTGCAGTCCATCGACTCACCGGTGGGGCTGTAATGCAGCTTGCGGTTGAGCTCGCTGAACAGCTGCGTGACGTTGGAGCTCTGCTGGTCGGAGAACTGCGTCCGGACCTGGCGTCCGGTCAGGGTCCCGACGATCGTCGCGAACCCCGCCAGGATCACGAACGTCAGCGCCGCCGAGCCTCCGGCGAGCCGCCACCGGATCGGAACCGACCTATACGCGGAGAACGTATCCCGCGCCGCGGATCGTATGGAGGAGCCGTGGCTCGCCATCCGCTTCCAGCTTTCGTCGTAGGTTTGAGACGAACACCTCGATCGTATTCGTCATCGAGAACGGGTCGTAGCCCCAGACCTCGTCGAGCAGCCGCTGACGGGAGACGACGATCCGTTCGTTGCGCATCAGATACTCGAGCAGCTCGAACTCGCGCTGTGTCAGATCGACCGTGCGGTCGCCGCGCATGACCTCGTGCGTGTCGGGATTGAGCTTCAGATCGCCGACCGTCAGGTTCGCCTGGCCGCGCGGCGGCCGGCGGCGCAGCAGCGCGCGCAGCCGTGCGAGGAGCTCCTGGCGCTCGAACGGCTTGACGAGATAGTCGTCGGCGCCGGCGTCGAGCCCCTCGACGCGGGACTCAACCGCGTCGCGGGCGGTCAGCACGAGGATCGGCACGTCGTCCTGCTGCCCTCGAAGCTGTTTGGCGACGTCGAGCCCGTCCATCCCGGGCAGGCCGAGGTCGAGGATCACGAGGTCGGGGAGGAACCCGTGCGCCTGGTCGAGCGCCTCGATCCCGTCCTCGGCGACGCGCACCTCGTAGCCCTCCATCCGCAGGGAGCGCTTGAGCACCTGGGCGATCGCGTCATCGTCCTCGACGACCAGCACCCGGGGGGGACGTTCGAAATCAGCCATTTGCTGTGGAGATGGTACGGCGAGCGGCGCCCATCGGTGAATGGTCTTAGATACCGCTTAGGAACGGCTGAGCAGGGCATTTGGCGTCCAGCCGGGCGCGATCGACGCTCACGCGCTGAAGGACCCCGGTCGCGGCCGTCGAAGGCTCTCGTTCGGACATGGCGACGAGACCGAAGCGCAAGCCGACCAAGGGCAAGAGACCGCCTGCGCGTGCTCGTCGCTCACTGCTCGCCGCACGTCCGAGGTTGCGGAAGATCGCGCTCGAACCCCATCAGATCGACATCCTCGCGCTCGCACTGATCGCGGTCGGCGTGTTTCTCGGCGGCGTCGAGTACGCCCACTGGGCCGGTGGCGCGGTGGGCGACGGCGTCGTGCGCGCGACGAAGTTCTGCTTCGGCGTCCTCGGGTACGCGGTCCCCGCGGCCCTGGTCGCCGGCGGGGGCCTGATCCTGGCGCGCGAGCTGCGCCCACCGGCCCGGCCGCTGCGGACCGGCGTCATCTGCCTGGTCGCGGCGCTGACGCTCGCGCTCGCCGCCGGCACGCTCGGGATCGGCCCCGGCCAGGTGCCCGCGGATCACTTCTGGCACTCGACGGCATTCGAGACCCGCGGCGGCGTCATCGGTCAGGCGGAGCTGTGGGTCACCTCCCATCTGTTCTCGACGCTCGGCTCGAGCGTCCTCGCGGTGTTCCTGTTCATCGCCGGGGTGATCCTCGTCACCGGCGCGACGCTCGCGGGCGCGATTCGCGCAACCGGTACGGGGGTGGCCGGCACCGGTCGCGCCCTGCGCCGTTCGACCGATGAACTGCGGGCGACCGTCGCGCGCCGGCCCGCGACCGCCGCGGGACGGGCGGGGGCCGATGCGCGGCCCGAATACCCCAGCGAGCCACTACTGCCCCCCGAGCCCGACACGACCGAGCTGGTCGTCCGCGCCACGCACGTCGAGGCGCCCCCGATCGGCGACGGCTCAAGCCCGCGCGAGCCTGCGCCGGAGCTCGAAGAGCTCAAGGAGCTCGACGCGAGCGGCCAACCCGATCTCGCTGTCGACGAGCTCGAGGGGGTCGAGGCGTCAGGCGCGGGACCGAGGAAACCGGTGTCGGCCGACGACCTCACGCCCCAGGGCCGCTATCGGGCGTCGATCACCGACGATCCCGAGTTCGAGTGGCGTGTCCCCGGGACGCGGTTTCTGACCAGGGCGACCGGTGAAGCGGCGAAGCCGGACACGGCCGGACAGGAGCAGGTCGCTCGGACGCTGCTCGAGACGCTCGGCCACTTCGGGATCGACGCGAAGGTGATCGGTCGGGTCACCGGGCCTCATATCACCCGCTACGAACTGCGGCTCGCGCCGGGAACGAAGGTCGCGAAGATCGCCGCGCTCAAGGACGACCTCGCCTACGCGCTGGCCGCGACCGACATCCGGATCCTGGCGCCGATTCCCGGGAAGCAGGCGGTCGGGGTTGAGGTACCGAACGCGCGGCGGCGGATCGTCCACCTCGGTGACGTGTTCCAGGAGCCGCCGGCCGACTGGTCACCGCTGACGGTCTGGCTGGGCAAGGACATCGCCGGGCGCGCGATCGGCGCCGACCTGACCAAGATGCCGCACCTGCTGGTCGCCGGGACGACGGGATCGGGAAAATCCGCGTGCGTGAACTCGATGCTCTCGAGCATCCTGCTGCGCGCGACGCCGCATGAGGCGCGGCTGGTGCTGGTCGATCCCAAGCAGGTCGAGCTCAACCACTACGAGTCGATCCCGCACCTGCTGACACCGGTCATCACGAGCCCGCGGATGGCCGCCAACGCGCTGCAGAACCTGGTCAAGGAGATGGAGCAGCGTTACTCGATCATGTCGCTGGCGCGGACCAGGAGCCTGCCCGAGCTCAACCGGGCGCGCGACAAGCGCGGCGAGCCACCGCTGCCGTACATCCTGTGCGTGATCGACGAGCTCGCCGACCTGATGATGGTCGCCCCGGCCGATGTGGAGGACTCGATCATCCGTCTCGCCCAGAAGGCCCGCGCCGTCGGGATCCACCTCGTACTCGCCACACAGTCCCCGCGCGTCGACGTGATCACGGGAATGATCAAGGCCAACGTGCCGTCGCGGATCGCGTTCGCGGTCTCGAGCCAGACCGATTCGCGGGTGATCCTTGACCACAACGGCGCCGAGTCGCTGCTCGGCCAGGGCGACATGCTGTTCTCGCCCGTCGGCTCGTCCAAGCTCCAGCGCATCCAGGGGGCGTTCATCGACGAGGAGCAGATCCTCGAGCTGACCGAAGCTTGGCGGCGCCAGGGAGAGCCCGAGTTTCACGCGGAGCTGCTCGAGGAGGTCGAGGCCGAGGGGAGCCAGTCCGACGACGAGGGCGGTCGGCCGGCCGACGAGGACCCGCTGCTCGAGGACGCGATCTCGCTCGTCGCGCAGATGGGGACCGCCTCGACATCCATGTTGCAACGGCGCCTGCGCCTCGGCTACACCCGCGCCGGGAGAGTGATCGACATGCTCGAGCGGCGTGGGATCATCTCCGGCTACGAAGGCTCAAAGCCCCGCCAGGTGCTGATCAGCGAGGCCGACGTGCCGCGGATCCTGTCGCATCTGGCCGAGGCCGAGGCCCCATCCGCGGTGGCCACGCCGGCATCGGCGCCCGACGCGCCGAACGGGGCCGATGACCCGCCTCCAGATATCGATTTGCGGGACTTTTAGCCCGCTCTGCGCCGGTAGCCTTGTGAACGATGGCTGAAATCGGCGCCCGGCTCAGGGAGGCGCGCATGCGCGCCAAGATCGACATCAACGAAGTCGAGGTGCGGACCAAGATTCGCGCCAAGTACCTGCGCGCGATGGAGAACGACGAGTGGGACCTGTTGCCCGGCGAGGTCTACGCAAAGAGTTTCCTCCGCACCTATGGAGAGTTTCTCGGTCTTGACACTCGCCAGTTGATGGACGACTTCAGGCGGCTCCACGAGCACCCCTCAGAGCAGGAGCTGCGCCCGATCGCGCCGCCGGGTCGCGATCGCGACCGCGGGCCAAGGGGCCGAACCGTGCCTCCGTGGGCGATCGTGGGCGTCGTGTTGATCGCGGTCGTCGCCGTCTTGATCATCATCGGCCGCAACAAGAACAATTCGAACAGCACCACGGGCACACACGCGGCCCAGACCCATCACCATCACCAGTCGCATCATCAGTCCAAGCCCAAGACGCACCCCAAGCCCACGATGGTCAAACTGCAGTTGGTGCCGACCGGCGCCGTATACGTCTGTCTGGTCAACGGCAACGGGCGAAAGCTGATCCCGGGAGTGATCTACGACGCCGGCCAGACGATCCCGGAGGAGGGCGGACGCAAGTTGTTGCTGACGCTCGGCAACGCGTCCGTCCACATGAAGGTCAACGGCGCGACGGTGCCCGTCGCCGACTCGTCGAGTGCGATCGGTTACGAGCTGCTGCCCGGCTCACACCACCTGCTGTCGGCCGGGTCGGCGCCGAGCTGCTCATGAGCGCCGGGTCGCCATCCTCTGGATCAGGCGTCGGTTCTTCCGGGTCCGTACCGCGCGCGGCGATCCTGGTGACGGGCACCGAGGTGCTGACCGGCATCATCGCCGACCGCAACGGCCCCTGGCTGTCCGAGCGTCTGGTCGAGATCGGAGTCGACCTCTCGACGATCCAGATCGTCGGTGACCGGGCCGACGATCTGCTCGCGGCGCTCGAGTACTTCAAATCACAGGGGATGGCGCTGATCATCACCAGCGGTGGGCTCGGCCCGACGGCGGACGACCTGACGGCGGAGATCGTCGGCCGCTTCTGTGGCCGCGAGATGGTGCTCGATGAGCCGCTCGAGCGGCGGATCGGTGAGATCCTCGAGCCAATGATGCGGCGCTGGCCCGGGCTCGACGCGGACGCGATCCGCGAGTCAAACCGCAAGCAGGCGGTGATCCCAACCGGATCGACCGTGCTCGATCCGGTAGGTACCGCGCCTGGCCTGGTAGTGCCCCCTTTGGAAGGCGCGACGCCGACCGTGGTCGTGCTGCCCGGACCCCCGCGGGAACTGCAGCCGATGTGGGAGATGGCCCGGGCGACCGATGCGCTCGCCGCCGCGATCACGGGTGCCACCACGTACCGGCGCGAGATCGTGCGCCTGTTCGGAATCCCGGAGTCCGAGATCGCCAACACCCTGCGGGCAGCCCAGGCGGATGGGCTGAAGCTCGACTCGCTGGAGATCACCACCTGTCTGCGCCGTGGCGAGATCGAGATCGCGACGCGCTACGAACCGCCGGCTCAGCCCGACTACGACGCGCTGCTCGAGTTCATCCGCGCCCGCCACGGCAGCCAGCTGTTCTCGCAGGACGGATCGACGATCGACGAGCAGATCGCCGGGCTGCTCGTCGACCACACGATCGCGGTGGCCGAATCGTGCACCGGAGGCCTGCTCGCGGCACGGTTGACCGATCGGGCCGGCTCGTCGGCCTACTTCCTCGGCGGCGGGGTCGTGTACTCAAATCAGGCCAAGATCGACATCGCCGGCGTCGACCCGGCGTTGATCGAGCGCTTTGGGGCCGTGTCCACGGAGGTCGCCGACGCGCTCGCCGTGGGGATCGCGACGCGATTCGCCGCCGAGATCGGAGTCGGCATCACCGGGATCGCCGGCCCGGGCGGCGGAACCGCGGAGAAGCCCGTCGGGCTGGTCTGCATCTCCGTCTGCAATCGCGACGGCCGCCGGATCACGCGCAGCACCAGGATGCCCGGCGGGCGCAGCGACATTCGAGACCGGTCGGTCACGGTCTCGATGCACCTATTGCGCCGGCTGCTGCTAGGCGAGCACGACGAGGAGCCGCGCGACGGCGTAGTGCCGGACGCCGAACGGCGGTGACCGAGGGAGCCGGCGGGGCTGGCGATCGAGCCGGCGGGACCGGTGAGCGGCGTGGCGGGGCTGGCGATCGAGCCGGCGGGACCGGTGAGCGGGCGCGGTTGTTCGTCGCGCTCAAGTTGCCGGCTGAGGCACGGACTGCGGTTCAGGAGTGGCGGTCGGCGCAGCTGGCCCGTGTCGAGGGTCTGCGGCTCGTTGAGTCCGAAGCCCTGCACGTGACGCTGTGCTTTCTCGGTTCGCGGCCGGTGGGGCAGATCGACTCGATCGCGCGAGCCTGCTGCGAGACGGTGGCGGGGTCCGGGCGTCCGGCCCTGGCGCTCGGCGATCCGATCTGGCTGCCGCGCCGGCGCCCACGGGTGGTGGCGATCGGTCTCGTGGACCGCGAGCGGACGCTCGCTGAGCTTCAGTTGCGGCTGGCGCGGGTGCTCGCGGAGGGCAGCTGGTACGAGCCCGAGCAGCGCGGCTTTCGGCCCCACGTAACGGTGGCGCGTGCGGCGCGGAGCGCTCGGCTGTGGGCGTTGGAGCTCGCGGCGCCGGTGGCGCTGCGATTCCTCGGCGATGAGGTCACGCTGATGCGCTCCCGGACGGGCTCCGGGGGCGCACGATACGAGCGGCTGGCGTCGGTGACGCTGGGGGGTTAGCCATTCAGAGCGGGCGCGCCCCGCCCGCGAACCAGAGTGCCCGGCGGCCTGCCCGGCGGCGTCTGGGACCCGAGCCCCGATCCGAGCCGGGCGCCACGTCAGCGACGGCTCTCACGGGCCTGGTGCGAGGCCCAACCGCGCCGTGAGACGTTCTCTCTTGCTTCATTGACTCGCTCGTCGCCGTCACGGTCGCTGGACGCGGCGCGCCTAGCTCCGCGCGCATGCCCCCGCTCGCATGCCTACGGCAGCTGGCTGTCGATCCACTTCTCGAGCGCGGGACCACTCTCGCAGCTGACGATCAGCGCGTAGCGGACGCCCGGCCCGTGGTGGTAGCCACCGTGGTACAGGTACTCGGAGTCGACCACGGCCTGCTGGTAGCGCGGCAGTGCTATCGACACCTCGCTGCGCTTGTCGAACTGGTCCTTGCGGACGACGAGCGCGCTCGAGTCGTCATCGGTCAGCTCGAGCCAGACGCGCACTACCCAGCCGTTCTCGTCCGGGTTGTTGGCGGCGTTGTTGTTGTCCAGATGCAGCCCCCAGCGGGCCTCACGCATCGTGTTGGGCTTCATCTTCAAGAGCTGCACGCGGCCGAAGCGGGCACCGATGTTCTCCACCCATTGGACGATCGAGGGGCACTTCTTCGCGTTCTCGGTCCAGACGCCATCGAGGTCCGGCTTGCCGTAAGCCTCGAACCCCTTGAGCTCCAGCTCACCGGTGCACGAGGTGATCGGGGCAAACGTGGTCGAGTCGTCAGTGGAGTAGGTGGTGTAGACGAGGTTCTCGTACTCGTCCTTGGGGATCTCCGGGCCGTCGTATTTCTTGAGCTTCAGGTAGCCGCCGTTGGCTTGAAGCTTGGGCATCCGGTAGTGCGAGGTCTGACGCTGGACCAGCGACGGCCGCCGAATCCCGGTCGCGTACAGGATTCGCTTGGTGTGCTCGTTCTTCAGTGATTCGGTGAGAGTGGACACGGTCTCCAAGGGGTCGTTTGCTCTTTGACCGACGCATTTTGGCAGCAGCTGCGGCGCGAAGGGGGGCCGGCTGGAGCGGGGTCGGCTCTGGCTGGGTTTTCGGGGTGCGGCCCCCGAAACCTTGCGCGAGCACGCTCTGAGCCGGCACGAGTCCACTCGGAGTCGAAATGTGTGCGCTGGGCTCGCTTTTTGACTCCGAGTCATGCCCACCCGGCGGTTGACGCACCTCTGACCCACGATTGGCACACATTTGTTGCAACCGTGTCTTGTTCCGTTTCAGGACCTGGACCTAGCGTCTCGTTCTGTCCGCCACCCGCCCTACCGTGATGGGTTCAACGCGCATCAGACAAGGAGCCGCAGCGAGCATGAGAGAGAACGAGAAAGGCGCAGCAGCACCCCCCGCGTCTGACCGCAAGAACGACGCAAAGCGTCAGGCGGCCCTGCAGGGTGCCCTGACCCAGATCGAGCGTCAGTTCGGCAAGGGAAGCGTGATGCGCATGGGCGATCCCGGCGCGCGCGTGGCAGTCGACGCGATCCCGACCGGGGCGCTGTCGCTCGACATCGCGCTCGGGATCGGCGGCGTGGCACGCGGCCGGATCGTCGAGGTCTTCGGCCCCGAGTCGTCGGGCAAGACGACGCTCGTCTACCACGTGATCGCCGAGGCGCAGAAGCTCGGCGGCGTGTGCGCGTTCGTCGACGCAGAGCATGCGATGGATCCGCTGTACGCGCAGAGGATCGGCGTCGACATCGACGAGCTGCTCGTCTCGCAGCCCGACTACGGCGAGCAGGCGCTCGAGATCGTCGACATGCTGATCCGCTCCGGCGCGGTCGACGTGATCTCGGTCGACTCCGTCGCGGCGCTCACGCCGCGCGCCGAGCTCGAGGGCCAGATGGGTGACCAGACCGTCGGCGTTCAGGCGCGGATGATGTCCCAGGCGATGCGCAAGCTCGCCGGCAATCTGAACCGCACCCAGACCCTGTGTCTGTTCACGAACCAGATCCGCGAGAAGATCGGCGTGATGTTCGGGTCAAACGAAACCCAGCCGGGCGGCCGGGCGTTGAAGTTCTACGCCTCGCAGCGGCTCGACATCCGCCGGATCGAGACGCTCAAGGACGGGACCGAGGCGGTCGGCAACCGGGTGCGCGTCAAGGTCGTCAAGAACAAGGTCGCAGCGCCGTTCAAGCAGGCCGAGTTCGACATCGAGTTCGGCAAGGGCATCTCGACCTCCGGCTGTCTGCTGGATTATGGGATCGAGCACAACATCGTCACGAAGTCCGGCTCGTTCTTCTCCTACGGAGAGGAGCGGCTCGGTCAGGGGCGCGGCAACGCGAAGGCGTTCCTCGATGAGCACCCCGAGATGGCGGCCGAGATCGAGGCCAAGGTCTATGACGCGCTCGGCATCGGCCGTGACCTCGTCAAGGAGATCGAGCACGATGAGGCGCCGCTCGCGGCGGTCGAGGACACCCACGACCAGGCCGCGTAGAACGCTCGCGACCAGCTCAAAGCCCACGGCTGGCACGCGGCGCGACATCGCCCGCGCCAGGCCGCCCGGGCCCCGCGACGAGCCCCGCGACGATGCTCGAGGCTGACGAGCGCTCGCAGCGGGCGCTGGCG
>DATNKY010000016.1:0-10777 GCA_035603155.1 Solirubrobacteraceae bacterium | reverse complement strand
GATCATCAGCCACTGGGGCTTGGCGCCGGCCGTCGTCCGGTGCAGTGTCCAGCCGCCCTGCAGCTTGTGCCCATCGAGCCAGACCTTGACGTGGCCGGCCTTGATCGCCTCGGTGATCGACCGCTCGGGGTCGAGATTGCGGTAGCTGCCCGAGTCCCAGATGATCACGGCGCCGGACCCGCGTCCGCCGCCGGCACGGCCCTCGAAACCGAGATGATCGAGCGAGTGGTCCTCGACCTGGACGGCGAGCCGTTTCTCGCGTGGATCAGTCGACGGTCCCTTCGGAACCGCCCACGACTTCAACACGCCGTCGGCCTCCAGCCGGAAGTCGTAGTGCATCGCGGTCGCGTCGTGCTGCTGGATCACGAACCGGTCGCTGCCGCCGTGGCTCGGATCCGGCGCGATCATCTGTCCAAGCTAGCGCGCTGCGCCGTTCGCGATCCGCTCGCTCGGGTACCGTTGTCTGCGTGGCGTCGCCTGTGATCCTCAACGGCGCCGACGAGCGCGACGAGACCGGGGCCGAACGGCTCGACCGGAACACGATCGAGCTGCTTAACGAATTGCGCATTGCCGGTACCGGCATACAGGTCATCTTCGGCTTTCTCCTGATCGTCCCGTTTAACACCGGCTGGCGGCGGGTGTCGCCGTTCGGGCACACCGTCTACTACGTGACGCTGCTGTGCGTCGCGCTCGCGGGTGTTTTGCTGATCGCGCCGTCCGTCCAACACCGGATCCTGTTTCGCCACGGCGAGAAGGAGTACCTGATCGAGACCGCGAATCGTCTCGCGATCATCGGCACGGTGTTCCTCGCGGTCGGTTTCACCGGGATCCTGGTCCTGATCTCAGATGTCGTGGCGAGCGGGGTCGGGACGATCCTCGTGGGCGCCGTGGCCGCGGTCGGGATCGGCGCGCTTTGGTTCGGGATACCCCTGGCGCACCTTCGCGCCCAGCGTCGCCACCGACCGCCCGACGACGGCGGTCAAAAAGCTTCGCCCGATCGGGGAGGAGCGCCTCCAGCTGGGTAGCCTGAAGGGTGAAAACAAGCGAATTGGAGTCGAGATGAGCAATTCCCTGAAAGCCCTCTCAGAGCAAGGCCAGAGTGCGTGGATCGACTACCTATCGCGTTCACTCGTACAGGACGGCGATCTCGCCGGGCTGATCGACGATGGAATCGTCGGCGTGACCTCGAATCCGACGATCTTCCAGAGCGCGATCGGCTCGGGCGACGCATACGACGAGCAGCTGCGCGAGGTGCTCGCCTCGGAGAGCGATCCCAAGGAGATCTTCCTCGCCCTGGCGCGTGACGACATCCGCGCCGCGTGTGACCTGCTCGCGTCCGTGTCCGGGCGCGAAGGCAAGTTCCGCGACGGCTGGGTCTCGCTCGAGGTCGATCCGAACCTGGCACACGACACCGACGCCACCGTTCAGGAAGCGCGCAGGCTGCACAAGATGGTGCAGCGCCGGAATCTGTTCGTGAAGATTCCTGGGACCCAGGAGGGCCTGCAAGCGATCGAGGAGTCAATCGCCGCGGGGATCCCGGTCAACGTCACGTTGCTGTTCTCGCTCGAGCGCCATCGGGCCGCCGCCCAGGCTTACCTCCGCGGGCTGCGCAGGCTCCGCGATAGCGGCGGCGACCTCGCGAAGGTGGCGTCGGTGGCGTCGTTCTTCGTCTCCCGCGTCGACACCGAGGCCGACAAGCGCCTACAGGAGATCGGCGGACATGACGAACTGCTCGGCACGCTCGCGATCGCGAACGCCAAGCTCGCCTACCAGTCCTATCTGGAGATCTTCAGCGGCCCCGACTGGCAGGAGCTCGAGTCCGCCGGCGCCAGCGCTCAGCGGTGTTTGTGGGCGTCGACGTCGACGAAGAACCCGGCCTACCGGGATGTCCTGTACGTCGAGGAGCTGATCGGCCCCGACACCGTCAACACGATGCCGCGGGAGACGATCGAAGCGGTCCTCGACCACGCGCGGATCGAGCGCACACTCGACCGCGACGTCGACCAGGCGCGCCAGACGCTCGACCGGTTCTCCGAGGCCGGGATCGAGTATGACGACGTCGTCGCGGTGCTCGAGCGAGAGGGAGTCCAGAAGTTCGCAGACTCGTTCAAGCAGCTGTTCGACGAGATCGACTCCAAGCGCGAACAGCTGGTCACCGCGTAGCGCCTCCCGCGTCACTCCTCAGCGCCCGCCCGACTCCATCGGGCGGGCGTGACTCCGCGTCTCGACGTGAGAACGGGCGCTGACCCGGGTAGGGACCGGCCATGAGCGCAACTGAACAGATGAATGGAGACGGCCGACGCGAGGTCGTCGTCGTGACCGGCGCATCCGGTGGAGTCGGTCGGGCTACCGCGCATGCCTTCGCCAAGCGTGGCGCCCGCATCGGGCTCGTGGCCCGCGGCGAGAAGGGACTGCACGACGCCGAGCGTGAGGTCCACGAGCTGGGCGGCGAGGCGCTCGTGGTGCCCACCGATGTCGCGCAAGCCGGCGAGGTCGAGGCCGCGGCGGAAGCCGTCGAAGCGCGGTTTGGGCCGATCGACACGTGGGTCAACGACGCGATGGCGACTGTGTTTGCACGGTTCGTCGATACGTCGCCCGAGGAGTTCAAGCGGGCAACCGAGGTCACCTACCTGGGCACCGTGTACGGAACGATGGCAGCGCTCGGGCGGATGACGGCGCGCGACCGCGGAACGATCATCCAGGTCGGGTCGGCGCTCTCATACCGGTCGATCCCGCTTCAGGCCGCATACTGCGGCGCCAAGTTCGGCATTCGCGGCTTCACGGATTCGATCCGAAGCGAGCTGCTGCACGACCGCAGCAACGTCCACATCACGATGGTGCAGCTGCCCGGGGTCAACACGACCCAGTTCAACTGGTGCCGGTCCAAGCTGGCTCGGCACCCTCAGCCGGTGCCGCCGATCTACCAGCCCGAGATCGCGGCCGAGGCCGTGTACTGGTCGGCTCACCATCGCCGCCGCGAGCTCCGCGTCGGCTATAGCGCGGTCGAGGCGATCCTCGGGAGCAAGATCGCTCCCGGTCTGGCGGATCGCTACCTCGCTCGCACGGCCTTCTCGGGCCAGCAGGTCAACGACATACCGGTCGCGGCAGACCGTCCCAACAACCTGTTCGCGCCCGTCGAGGAGCTCGCCGCCACGCACGGAATCTTCGACGACCGCGCCAGGCGCCGCAGCCCGCAGCTGTGGGCCAACACTCACCGCGCGCTGCTCGCGGGCGCCGCCGTTGGCGCGGCGGCCGCCGGGACAGCCGGGGTTCTAGCAGCGCGCTCGCGATGAGCCCAGCACACCGGCGATGAGCCACGCAGCAGCGGCGGCGCACGTCGGCGCGCCTCATGCCCTGCGCGAGTACGCGCTGCTCGCTGATGGGGAGCGGGGCGTCATCGTCGGGCCTCATGGCGACTACGCGTGGATGTGCTTTCCGCGCTGGGACTCGGATGCGTGCTTCGCGACCCTGATCGGGGGCGAGGGCATCTACGCCGTGACGCCCGCGGCCCGGTTCGTCTGGGGCGGCTACTACGAGCACGGACTGATCTGGCGCAGTCGCTGGGTCACCGACGACGGGGTCGTCGAGTGCCGCGAGGCGCTGGCTGCGCCCGGTCGCGCCAATCGGGCCGTGGTGTTGCGCCAGGTCGTGGCACGGGAAGGAAATGTGAAGGTCAACGTGGCTCTCGACCTGCGCACCGAGTTCGGCGCCAAGCGCGCCACCCATCTGCGCCGCGATGACGACGGCATCTGGCGAGCCCGGCTCGGCGACTCACACATAATCTGGGCGGGAGCGCCCGAGGCCGAGCCGGTGGCCGACGGCGATCGCAGCAGGCCGCTCGTGATGACGCTCGAGCTCGAGCAGGGTGCCGTGCGCGATCTGGTGTTGGTGATCGACCTCGACTCAGATCCCGAGCCCGCGCCCGACCCGGCGCATGCCTGGTCGGCGACCGAGTCTGCGTGGCGTGACTGGGTCCCGACGCTCGAGTGCGCGGTCGGGCAACGTGACGCGCACCACTCCTACGCCGTGCTCAAAGGTCTGACCAGCGCCGGCGGCGGGATGGTCGCCGCAGCGACGATGGCGCTTCCCGAGCGCGCGCGCGAGGGCCGCAACTACGACTACCGGTACGTCTGGATCCGCGATCAGTGCCTCGCCGGACAAGCCGTCGCGAAGTCCGGTCCGCACCCGATCCTGGACGATGCGGTGCGGTTCGTCTCCGAGCGCTTGCTCGACGACGGTCCGCGAATGGTGCCGGCGTACACGACGGCGGGCGGCCCCGTGCCCGATCAGCGACAGCTCGGCCTGCCGGGATACCCAGGTGGCGCCGACGTCGTCGGCAACTGGGTCAACCGCCAGTTCCAGCTCGACGCGTTCGGCGAGTCGCTGCTCCTGCTGGCCGCCGCCGCCCGGCATGACCACGTAGATGGCCAGGGGTGGCGAGCCGCGGAGATCGCTACCGCCGCGATCGAACAACGGTGGCGCGAGCCTGACAGCGGAATCTGGGAGCTCGAGCCCGACAACTGGACCCACAGCCGGCTGATCTGCGCCGCCGGACTGCGGGCGATCGCCGCCGAGCAGCCGTCCGAGAGCGCGGCCCGGTGGCTGGCGCTCGCCGATGCGATCGTCGCCGACACGGCCGCGACCGCGGTGCATCCGGACGGTCGCCGGCAGCGCTCTCCCGGAGATGATCGCGTCGACGCCGCGCTCCTGCTGCCGGCGATCCGCGAGGGAGTCGCCCCCGACGACCCACGCTCGCTGGCGACCCTCGACGCCGTGGAACGTGACCTGACCCAGGACGGCTACTGCTACCGATACAGGCCCGACGATCGGCCCCTGGGCAACGCCGAGGGAGCGTTTGTCCTGTGCGGCTTTCTGCTCGCGCTCGCGTGGGCTCAGCAGGGAGACACGCTTCGTGCGACGCGCTGGTTTGAGCGCAATCGCGCCGGCTGCGGTCCCGCCGGTCTGATGTCCGAGGAGTTCGATGTCAGCCAGCGCCAGATGCGCGGCAATCTGCCGCAGGCGTTCGCTCATGCGGCACTGCTTCAGTGCGCGCTCACGCTGCCGGCAGACGGCGCACGGTGATCGCGTCGCCGTGCCCGTCGGGTACGGAGCGAACGCGCTTCTGCCGCCGAGCACGAGTCCGAGCCCGTGTACATTGTGCGGCTTGCGACGCTCCGTGAGAACCGGGCTGGTGGTCCTGTCGGCGATCGCGGCCCTGACCGCTGCCGCCTGCGGCAGCTCGACCGCCACCCATTCGAGCACGGCAGCCGCCGACAAGAACACGTGCGCGAAGACCTCGCTCGCGCTGCACACCAAAGGAGTGCTGACGGTCGCGACCGATTCCCCGGCCTATCCGCCGTACTTCGAGCACAACAAGCCATCCAACGGCCAGGGCTTCGAGAGCGCGGTGGCGTACGCGATCGCCGACAAGCTGGGCTTCCAGCCGAGCGACGTGAAGTGGACCGTCGAGCCGTTTGATTCCTCGTACGCTCCGGGGCCGAAGTCGTTCGATTTCGATATCAACGAGATCTCGATCACCGCGCCGCGGGCCAAGGAGGTCGACTTCTCGACGCCGTACTACACCAACCCGCAGGGGATCATCGTCCCCTCATCGTCCCCGCTCGCGCACGCGACCAGCCTGGCGGCATTCAAGGACGCGTCGATCGGCGTGCAGATCGGCACTACGAGCCTCGACGCGGTCACTTCCGAGATCCAGCCGAATAACCAGCCGCAGGTGTTCAATACCTCCAACGACGTCGTCAGCGCGTTCAAGATCCATCGGGTCGACGCGATCGTCGTCGATCTTGCGACGGCGTTCGATCTCACGTCGACCGAGCTGCCGCATACCACGATCGCCGGCCAGTTCAGCGCGCCGGGCGGCGACCATTGGGGCGTCCTGCTCAGCAAGGGCTCGGCGCTGACGCCATGCGTCGATCGCGCGGTGCAGGCGCTGTCCTCCGACGGCACGCTGGCCTCGCTGAGCCACCGCTGGATCGCCTCGGCGCAGAGCGTGCCCGTCCTGCACTGAGGTCCGGACCCAGTCCGACATCGGCCGAGTGAGCTCCGTCCGTCCGATCACGTCCCGGCAAGATCGGCGTCGCGCGCGACAGAAGCGCGCGCGCCGCTCGCTGGTGATCTCGACCGTATCGACCATCGTCGTGATCGGCGGCCTGTTGACGTTGCTGATCACCAGTCCGGGATGGCCGGCCGTCAAGCAGACGTTCTTCTCCTGGAGCGTCTTTCGCAGCTCGTTCAGCCAGGTGCTGGCCGGCTTCTGGCTCGACGTGCGACTGTTCCTCGTGGTCGAGGTCGTGGTGCTGATCGCCGGCCTGCTGATCGCCATGTGCCGCACCACGCGGGCACCGGCGCTGTTTCCGCTGCGCCTGATCGCGATCGTCTATGTCGACGTGCTGCGGGGCGTCCCCACGATCCTCGTCGTCTACCTGATCGGCTTCGGGGTCCCGGCATTGATGCTCAGCGGTGTACCGACCGGAGCCGTGGTGCTCGGCGGATTCGCGCTCGCGCTGTGCTACGCGGCCTATGTCTCGGAGGTCTTCCGGGCCGGGATCGAATCGATCCACCCGAGCCAGGCGGGCGCCGCGCTGGCCCTCGGGCTGACGCAGACGCAGGCGATGCGTCACGTCGTGCTCCCGCAGGCGGTACGGCGCGTGGTGCCGCCGCTGCTCAACGATTTCATCTCACTGCAGAAGGACGTCGCCCTGATCTCCGTTCTCGGCCCCCAGGAGGCGTTCCGCGTCGCGCAGATCTTCGCCGCCTCGCAGTTCAACTACACGCCGCTGATCGCCGCCGCACTGCTGTACCTGTGTGTGACGATCCCGCTGACGCGGATCGTCGATCGGATGCAGGCCCGCAGCGTCCGCGAGCGGGGCGCCGCAGTCGCGCTCGGACCGCGATGAGCGCCGTACTCGAGCTGCGCGGCGTGACCAAGGCCTACGGGAGCCACGAGGTCCTGCGCGGAATCGACCTCGAGGTGGGTGAGCACGAGGCGGTGGCGCTGATCGGCGCCTCGGGCTCGGGAAAGTCGACCCTGCTGCGGTGCGTCGATCTGCTCGAGGAGATCGACGACGGCGACATCCTGCTCGACGGCGAGGCGATCACGGTTCCCGGCCGCAACCCGGTGCCGGTCCGTCGCAGGCTCGGGCTCGTGTTCCAGGCCTACAACCTGTTTCCACACCGAAGCGTGATCGAGAACGTGATCCTCGGCGCGGTCAAGGCCCAGGGAATGCCCGACAAGGAGGCTCGCGCCGCGGGCCAGACCCTGCTCGAGCGCTTCGGGCTCGGCAACCGCGGTGGCGACTACCCGGACAGGCTCTCGGGCGGCCAGCAGCAGCGGGTCGCGATCGCCCGCGCACTGCTCACCAAACCGCGGGCGCTGCTGCTCGACGAGGTCACGAGCGCGCTCGACCCAGAGCTGGTCGGCGAGGTATTGGAGGTAATCCGCGAGCTCAAGCAGGAGGGGATGACGATGTTGATCGCCACCCACGAGATGGGCTTTGCGCGGGAAGTCGCCGACGAGGTCTGTTACCTGCAGGACGGGCAGATCATCGAACGGGGCTCGCCGGAGGAGATCTTCGTATCGCCCAGCAAGCCCGACACGCAACGATTCCTCGCGCGGTTGCTCGCCGCCGACCGGATCTGAGCCTCCCGGAGGCAAGCGGATGCCGGTAGCGGTCGTGGTCCTGTTCGCGGCAGGGCTGCACGCCACCTGGAACGCGCTCGTCAAGTCCGTCGGCGATCGCCTCGCGCTGATGGCGGTCATGGGGCTGTGGTCGGTCGCGATCTGCGTCCCGGTCGCGCTGTTCGCCGTAGCGCCGCTGCCGGCGGCATGGCCCGAGCTCGCCGCGTCGATCGTGCTGCACAACGTCTACAACCTGCTGCTGATCGAGAGCTACCGCGAAGGCGACTACAACCAGGTCTATCCGATCGCGCGCGGAGTCGCCCCTCCAGCCGTGGCCGTCGCCTCCGTGGTCGTGGTCGGCGAATCGCTCAGCGCGCTGCAGACCGTGGGCGTGCTCACCGTCAGCGCCGGGCTGATCGTGATCGCGAGCGGAAGTCGCCACGAGCCCAAGCGAGCGCTCGCGTTCGCGGTCCTGACCGGGCTCGTGATCGCCGCCTACACGGTGGTCGATGGCGTCGGCGTGCGCAAGTCAGGATCGGTGCTCGGCTACGCGACCTGGCTGTTCGTCGGGATGGGGGCGCTGACGGCGCTGATCCTCGTCGTCGTCAACCAGCAGACGGGGCAGCGGTCGCGGATCACGCGTTCGCTCGTGCCTCTCGGCGCGGTGGCCGACGTGCTGTCGCTCGCCGCCTACGGGCTGGTCCTGTGGGCCCAGACGCGCGGGGCGCTCGCGGTCGTGGCCGCGTTGCGCGAGACGAGCGTCGTGTTTGCCGCGGGTCTTGGGGCGATCGTGTTCCACGAGCGCCTGCCGGCGCGCCGCATCCTCGGCAGCGTCGTGATCGCGGCCGGTGCCGGCGCGCTCGCGCTCGGATGACGACGCCGCGGCCCCGGATCGTGTAAACGTGCCGTCCCGCGATGCCAGTTCCGTTCGTCGTCATCCAGCTGACCGACATCCATGCGGGCGCGACCTGGGGACCCGCCGACCCGATGATCCGGCTCGATGCCGCGCTCGGGGCGATCGCCATGCTCTCGACCCCGGCAGATGCAATCGTGATCACCGGGGACCTTGCCGAGAACGGGCTCGACGCCGAGTACGAGCAGGTGCTCGAGCATGTCGGCGCCCTCGACGTGCCGGTCTTCGCGCTGCCGGGCAACCACGATGACCGCGACCGTCTTCGCCTCCGCTTCGGCATCTCGGGCTTTGACCGAGCGCCGGTCCAGTACGCCGCCGACCTCGGTCCGTTGCGGCTCGTGTGCGTGGACAGCACGCTGCCCGGCCACGACCGCGGGGAGCTCGACCAGCAGCGCCTGGAGTGGCTTGACCGCGAACTCGCGGCGGCGCCGGACACCCCGACGATGCTGGCGATGCACCACCCGCCGTTCGTCACGCGAATGCCCGCGTTTGACCGGATCGGCCTGCCCGATGGCGATCGGAGGGCGCTGAGCGCGGTGATCGAGCGCCATCCGCAGATCCTCACGATCGTCGCCGGTCACATCCACACGACCAGCGTCGCCGCGATCGCGGGACACCCGGCGGTGACGGTGCCTGGAACCTATGCCAAGGCGCACCTGCGGCTCGACGCCGACCGCCTCGAGTTCACCGCCGAGCCGCCGACGTTCGCGGTCCACGTGCTGACCGACGGCGGTCTGACCACGCACGTCGAGTCGGTACCCGCAACCGGGCAAGGTTGAGATCCGGCGGACGGCCCCGTCCGCCTAGGATCACGTCATGGACGCGCTCGACTTCGACTTCGGCGACGTGTTCGACGACGATTACCTGTACTTCTACGGCCCAGCGCTCGAGGAGTCCAGTGACCGTGATGCGGCGCTGATCTGGCGCCTGCTCGATGGCCGCCCGGGACTCGAGATGCTCGACCTGGCCTGCGGTCACGGCCGCATCGCGAACCGCCTCGCGGCCCGCGGCGCCACTGCGTCCGGGCTCGACGCGACCGCGCTGTTCCTCGATCGCGCCCGCGCGGACGCCGCGTTGCGGGGCGTCGATGTCGACTATGTCGAGGGCGACATGCGCTCACTGCCCTGGGGCGATCGGACGTTCGAATCGGTGATCAGCTGGTTCACGTCGTTCGGGTACTTCGATGACGATGACAACCGGCGGGTGCTCGTCGAGGCCAGGCGCGTCCTGCGTCCCGGCGGGCGGCTGCTGCTCGAGAACAACAACCTCTCCGCGGTGCTCGGAACCTGGCTGCCCGCAGTCGTCTTCGAGCGCGACGGCGACCTGGCGATCGATCGCGCCCGCTTTGACCCGACGAGCGGGCGCGCGCGGACCGAGCGGACCGTCGTTCGCGGCGGCCAGGTGCGCCGGTTCGTGTTCTCCGTGAGGATGTTCATCGCCGTCGAGTTGCGCGCCTGGCTGGTCGACGCCGGGTTCTCGGCCGTCGACTTCTACGACGGGAACGGCGAGCCGCTGACGTCCGGCGCTCGCCGGATGGTGACGGTCGCCACGCGCTGACCAGCGACCGGGACGGAGTCGATAGTTACCCGCTGACCGGCGTTCGGGCGGAGTTGGCAGCGATGCCTGAACGCGGAGGGGCCGGCGGGGCCGATGCTAGCCGGGAGCCCGGCCGGCGGCGCGGGCGAACCTGTCGGCGAGCTCGCGGAGTCGGTCGGTCAGTTCGGGCGGCTCGATGATCTCGAACTCGACGCCGATGTTCGCGATGTAGACCGCGAGCCCATCGAGCCAGTCCGATCCGGCGTGTAACAGGCAGCGCCCCTCGTCCAGCGGCTCGACCGTCCCCCATGTGGGCGGCACCCGCGGGCGCACCTCCTCTGCCGGCGCGTGCAGGATCACTCGGGCCTGGTAGCGGTCGCGGGCGCTCGAGACGCGACGCGCTACCCAGGAGGCGAGGTCCGTGGCCGGAGGCTCGCGCGCCTCGAAGCGCCGATCGGGTCGCGGCGTCGGTTCGATCCGGTCCACGCGGAACGTGCGCCAGTCGGCGCGGGCCGTGTCCCAGGCGACCAGATACCAGCGACGGCCGCTGTGGACCAGACCCTGTGGCTCGACCAGTCGTCGGGTGAGCTCGCCTGCGTGGCTGCGGTAGCGGAAGCGCAGCCGCTCGCGGTCCTTGGTCGCGGTCGCGATCGTCAGCAGCACCTCTGGATCGACCACCGGGCCGGCGG
>DATNKY010000017.1:0-2896 GCA_035603155.1 Solirubrobacteraceae bacterium | reverse complement strand
CTCGGTCCGACGTCGCCGCGATCCGACAGCGCCATGCCGAGTACTACCGGTCCCTGGCCGACCGGGCCGATCGGCCGCTGCGCAGCACGGGCCACCGGGAGTGGCTCGAAAGGCTGGAGCCGGAGGCCGGTAACCTGGCCGCAGCCGTGCGCTGGTACCTGGATCACGACGTGGCGCGGCTGCCGCACCTATTCCGTGCGCTTGCGTTGTTCTGGGAGCTGAACGATCGCTTTAGCGAGGCTCGCCCCTGGATCGAGCAGACACTCGCCGGTGTGGACTCGATGCCGGTCAACGCGCAGGCCGAGCTGCTGTGGTTCGCCCTGTTCAACGCCAACGAGATGGGCGACGATACCGCGGCACAGGCGACCGGGCGGCGCCTGGCGCCATTGCTGGCACAGATCGACGATCCCCAGCTGCTTGGTGTCGCACGGCTGGCCCTCGCGTGGATCTCGCCGATCACCGGCGACTACGACGGCGCCGTCCGCGACGCGCTGAACGCCTTGCAACTGCTCCGCAGCCACGACGAACCGTACTGGGCCGGGGTTGCCGGTGTAACCGTGAGCGGCCTCGAGATCGCCACGGGCCGCTATGAAGACGCCCGCCGGCACCTGCTCGAGGTGCGCGAGCTCGCGGACCAGTCCGCCTATGACTGGCTGGCAGCGTGGTCGCGCTCACAACTCGCGGCCCTCGACCTCGCGAGCGGGCAGCTGGATGAAGCTCGGGCGTTGCTCGACGACGGCCTGAGACTGAGCCTAACCACGCACGACAGCCGCAACGTCAGCCTGGTCCTCATCGAGTTCGCCCGGTTGGCACTGGCGGCGCGCGATCCCGAGCGGGCGGCGCGGTTGACGGCGGCCGCCGACGGCCTCCGCGAACGCATCGGGCTCCGCCCCTGGCCGATGCTGCGGCCGCGCGAGAACGAACTGAGAGCTCAAATACGCGAGGCGCTCGGCCCTGAGCGCTTCGAACAGGCAGTCGCCGCCGGAGCCGAACTAAGCCAGCCCGAGGCGATCGCGGTCGCCCGAGAGCTCGACAGCCGCGACCTCCGACCCTAGCGGGCGACCAGCCCGGTCCACCGGCTCCTCCACACAATCCAAGAGTCAGCTACCCGCCATCGGGTGACGAGTCTCTGCACGATCATCAAGGTCAGCGAGAAGCCGCCAACAGGTCGTCATCGAAGACGTTGCCGTGGCTGCACTCCGGGCACTTCCAAAGGCCGCCTTTTCCCTCGCAAGCTCGAACTGCGGATAGCTGCACTCGGCGCACTCAGGCACAGTTCCCAATCTAATCGGCAGTGCCCGTGGGTTCCCGGTGTGCCGCCCCACCGAACTCACAATCCCGTTGCGACCGCATGCCTCCACCATTTGAGGCCAGGCGCTTCTCGAGACTCGCCGTTAGCCAGTGAGAAGCAGAACCCAGTCCGAGTCCCCGGCACTATTGTTCCCCGGGGTTGTGAACCTGTGGCTCCCCGAGCTCGCGAACGGCGAGCCGCTGATGCTCGTGAACGTCCCGTTTGTCGGGTCGTACCACTGAGCGGTCACCGAGCCGGTCAGATCAGCCATGTTGACCGTAATCGTGCCGCCCTTCGGGAGGTACGCCATGCCCAGCTTCCCGTCGGGAGCAACAGCGGCCGTCACGTAGTTGTTGCTGTCGATGCTGCCTGTGCTGGAGAACGTGCCGAACCCTGCCGTCACGAACGCGTGGTTCCGATCGGGGACCAGGTTCTGCCACTCACGACCCTGAAACAACTTCGTCGCGTAGCCAAGTTGCGTCACGCCGGGCGTGTCGATACTGGAGTTCGAGAAGCCGTTACTGAGCGTGGCCCATGTGCAGTGGCAGCCGTACAGCTGGCCGGTGGCACCGCTGAGCAGCGTCCAGTACTCCTGCAGGCGAAGGTTCGTCAAGCTCCCACCATCGGTGGCGTTGTTCTGCTCCTGCTCGTAGTTTGCCTCCTCCATGAACACCGGCCGGGTCGGCGATGCGTTGTACGCCTTGAGCACGTCGGCGTAGGTAGGCGAGTACGTGTAGGCGCCGTTCAGGCCGAGCAGCGAGGACCAGCTTGAGTCATCCAGCGACGTGCTGCCGATACACGTGTTGCCGCCGTTGTTACAGAAGTTCAACTCCGAGGTCTGGAGAGCAGACGGATCGGTGGAGTGGATTCCCCGCGCGACCGCGAGAGCGTCGGTGTTATCAGTGTTGCTCGTGAACGACTGAAAGTCGTTGCCGCTGATCCAAATAATATTCGGCAGGTCCTTGAAGAAGTTGCCCAGAAAAGCGCCATACGCCTTATCCTTGGCGGCTCCATTGTTCTCCAACGTCGTGAGCCAGCCGCCCGTCTCAATCGGGTCCAGCAGAACCTCGATCCCATCGGCGGCTGCCTGCGCGACATCGTGGTGGGCTCGCTGGAAATAGGCCATGTTCGGCTTTGACAGGTCGTAGCTGCCGGGGCCGTTACCGCTGGTGAATGGTGCGATCCCGTCATACGTGGTGCCGTTCGGGTTGCAGCCTGTGTAGCCGTCGCACAGGAGGGCGCTCTGGGCAGTGTTGAAGCCATGGGCGACCCGGTCGGCGTAGTACTGCGCGGCGCTGCCGTCGCTCAAATCCCCGATCAACGACCACGGCGTATCGCCGACCATCAGGAACGGCTGGTCGTTGGCGGTCTCCAAGAAGCGGCCGTTGCTTGAGACCTTCAACGGGAACTCCCCGGCGCCTCCTGGCCCGGTCCCGCCGCCTGGCCCGGTCCGGCCGCCGGTCTTCTTCTTGGCTTTGGGACATCTGACCTTCGCGACCCAGACCGGATTGTGCTTGCGGATTACGACCTTGCCGTGACGCTTTTGCTTGGACCAGGTGACCCTGCACGCCTTCGAGCGCACCCGCACGCACTTCTTCACCCGCA
>DATNKY010000023.1:0-6922 GCA_035603155.1 Solirubrobacteraceae bacterium | reverse complement strand
AGGTGGCGATCCGGACGACGCGCAGGTACGCGACCCCGGCACGGTCGAGCGTTACCTTCAGTAGCCTCCGGCCGGCGGGTCGCGCAACCCGAAGGCGGTGAAGTGAGCGTGGGTCGTCCCGTGCACCTCGGTGAGGACGATCAGCACGACGCCGCAGACCGGACAGCGGACGACCGAGCCCGGCGCGCGCAGGTAGACCTTCAGTTCGGCGATCGGCGCGGTCGCACCACAGTTCGCGCACGTGCCCGAAGCGGTCGTCATCTCGACACCGAACACGTCGAACAGCTGGCCCGCAATCGCATTGCCGTCGAGGGGCTCCACCGCGTCAGCTCCCGCTCGGTCCGAATCGCTCGGTCTTGATGCGCCCCGCCTCATGTCCGCTGCGCACGAGGCCGGCGGCCGCCACCTCGACGAATCCGCTGGGCCCGCAGATGTACGTGAGCGGCCGCTCCGCCTCGGGCCAGGCGACCTCGTCCAGCAGCACCTGATCGATCCGACCGCGGTGTCCGTCCCAGTCGTCGGGCCAGGCGCGCGTCAGCGTGAATTCAACGTCGACGCCCATCTCACGCTGGCGCAGCAGCTCATCGCGGTAGATCACCTCGTCCCACGTACGCGACGAGTACAGCAGGCGGACGCCCGCCTCGCTGTCGACGGCCGAGCGGTGGCGGAGCATGGAGCGAAACGGGACGATCCCCGAGCCGCCGGCGATCAGCAGCAGCGGGCCGCCGAGCGCCTGTTCCCAGACGAAGTAGCCACCGATCGGTCCGCGCAGCTCGAGCTCGTCGCCGGCTCGCAGCTCGTCGGTCAGGTAGGGCGATACCTCCCCGTCATCGAGCCGCTCGACCGTCAGGACGAGGACGCCGTCCTCGGGCGCGGAGGCGATCGAATAGCTGCGCTGCGCCTGATAGCCGTCTTGCGCCGTGAGGCGCACGTCGACGTGCTGCCCGGCGCGGTGACCTCGCCACGCGGGCAGCTCGAGCATGATGTCCTTGACGCGCTCGGTCTCGTCGGTGAGCTCGAGCACGCGCCCGAGCTGCCAGCTCAGTCGCCCTGGTATCGCTGTTCGAGCCATGGATCGCCGTGGTTGTGGTAACCGTAGTTCTCCCAGAACCCGGGCTCGTCAGCGTCGGTCAACGTCAGCCCGCGAGCCCACTTCGCGCTCTTCCAGAAGTACAGGTGGGGTACCAGCAGGCGCGCCGGACCGCCATGCTCGGATTCGAGCGGCTCACCGTCGTACATGTACGCGACCCACGCCCGTCCGTCGACGACGTCATCGAGTCGCAGGTTGGTCGTGTAGCCGCCGTCGGACCACGCCGTCACGTAGCCGGCTGCGGTCTCGATCCGGTCAAGCAGGGTCTGCACCCGCACTCCGCGCCACGCCGTGTCGAGCTTTGACCATTTGGTCACGCAGTGGATATCGGTTGTGACCGTCTCGGCCGGCAACTCGAGGAACTCCTCCCATGTCCACGAGGCCGGCTCGGCGACGGCGCCGTCGACCGTGAAGCTCCATTGGGGCAGTGGCGTATGGGGCGTTGGGCCGGCTGACAGGACCGGGAAGTCCCGCGTGACGTACTGCCCCGGTGGGACGCGGGACGGGTCTACCGTCGGACGCCGGCGCCCGAGGAAGCCACGACTGATCGGCGTCATGGCTTCAGCGCCACGGCAGCTTCCGGCGTAGCCACGTGGAAGCTGAAGCTCTCCTCGAGATACAGGCGCACCACGTCGCCATCGTGCGAGTCGTAACCGATCGAGAGATCCTGGCCACACTCGAAGATGAAGTCCCCGCCGCGGAGGCTGACGACGGCCGCCCCCTCGACACCCGGAGCCCACAGGATCGGACCGTCGACGATCTTGCGTAGATGCTCGAGCAGGGGGTAGCCGCCGCTCTCGGCAGTCTCGACCACGCGGCGGTACTGGTCACGGCCGAGCGCGAGCCCGTACGGCCCGCCGATCCCGCTCGACAGCAGCGATTCGACGGCTGCCACGACCCGGTTGGGGTACTTCTCGGGCGCCTCGCCGAGCGAGATCTGTTCATGCGGCGTGGCCTGCGCGATGCCGGCGATCGCATCCCCCCAACCGTGGAACACGGCGACGTTCTCGGCCACGGCGATCTGATGCGCGGCCGTGTCGAGCGCCGCGAGGTCAGCGTCATCGGCACCGCGGTCGGCGTCGCGCAGCTCCGCGCGGGAGACCTCGAAGTCGGCGCGGGCCTCGACCAGCGGCAGCACTCGCCGCTGCACTCCCGACACGCCGTCGCACGGCGCGCCGGGCAGCGGCGTGATACGCCCGAGGTTGGTCGCCGAGTACTGCCATCCGTGGGGCCCGGAGAAGTCGACAAACTTGCGCGAGGCGAGCGCCGGCGCGACGCGATCGCGGGCCTCGTCGTCGAGCAGCTTCCAGCCCGCTTCGCTGATCGGCGCGTGTCCGCGAAGGAGGTGATTCATGGCGATGCTCCCCTCAGGCTGCCGATCCCCAACGAGCCGTCGCCGTCCGGATGGCCGGGACGTTCAGCGGCCGGGGGGTCCCCGGCCCCGGCCGGGTCGTTGCCGGCGGCCGCCGAGGCGTCGGCAGCGGCCGGCGTGTCCCCGGTAGCGGATGCCGGCGCACCCGAACGGGCGGGCGGATCATCGAGGAAGTCGGCGGTTGGCACGAAGAACAGGTTGCCTGTGACGGCGGTGGAGAAGTCGAGGATTCGATCGTAGTTGCCCGGCGGCTTGCCGATGAACATATTCGAGAGCATCTCCTCGATCACGTCCGGAGTCCGCGCATAGCCGATGAAGTAGGTGCCGAATTCGCCGGCGCCGACCCGGCCGAATGGCATGTTGAAGCGCATGATCTGCCGCTGATCGCCGTCGTCGTCGACGATCGTGTTGAGCGCGACATGGGAATTGGACGGCTTCACGTCGTCGGACAGCTCGATGTCCTCGAGCTTCGTGCGCCCGATGATCAGCTCCTGCTCCTCGACCGACTCCGCGTCCCACGCCGCGAGGTCGTGGACATACTTCTGGACGATCACGTAGCTGCCGCCGGCGAACTCGGGATCCTCGTCGCCGATCGTCGCAGCCGCATCGGCGGCGCCGCCTTCAGGGTTTTCGGTCCCGTCGACGAACCCGAGCAGGTCGCGCTCGTCGAAGGAGCGAAAGCCGTGCACCTCGTCGATCACCTCGCAGTAATCACGCAGACGGCTGACCACCCGCTCGGCCAGTTCGAAGCACAGGTCGAGGCGATGCGCGCGGATGTGGAAGAGCATGTCGCCCGGTGTGGCGATCGCGGTGTGCCGCGAACCGACGAACCCTGGGAAGGGATGGAGACCGGCCGGCCGCGGCTCGTTGAAGAGACGGTCCCAGAGCGCCGAGCCGATCCCGGTGACGCAGTTGAGTTCGCCCTCGGGGATCCGGAAGCCGACGGAGCGCTTGAGCCCGCTGAGATCGGCGAGCACGTCTCGTACTGCGTCCTCGGCGCCTGAGTCAACGGTCAGGACGAGGAAGATCGCCGCCTCGGTCAACGGCGTAAGTACGGATTGGGACTCGCCGGCGTCGGCCACGTGTACGGGTATTCTGCCGACCCGGCGCGTTCGTTGAGGTCACGGTCCTGTGAGCGCGCCGACCTCGGCGCGAGCGTGGCCCCGCGATAATCGCGGGCTGCAGATGTATCTCGAACAGCTCCGCGAGCCGATCGTGCAGGCGCCGCTGGCGGGTGGCGCTTCGACCCCGGCACTGTCAGCGGCCGTCAGCGACGCCGGCGGGCTCGGCTGTCTGGCCGCCGGATACAAGACGGTGCACGCGCTCGCCGACGATATCCGCGCGCTGCGCGCGCTGACCGAGGCGCCGTTCGCGGTCAACGTCTTCGTGCCGTCCGATGCGTCGGCCGACGGGGGCGCAGCGCTCGACGCGTACGCGACGCGCCTGCGGGTCGAAGCCGAGCGCTACGGCGTCGAGCTCGGCGAACCGCGCCAGGACGACGACCACTTCGAGGGCAAGCTCGCGCTCGTCGCCGCCGAGCGCGTGGCGATCGTGTCATTCACGTTCGGCTGTCCGGCCGCGCCGATCGTGTCGTGGCTGCATGGTGCGGGGTGCGAGGTCTGGGTCACGGTCACAACCCCCGACGAGGCCGCGCAGGCGGCTGACGTCGGCGTCGATGTGCTCGTCGTGCAGGGGTTCGAGGCCGGCGGCCATCGCGGTTATTTCTCAGATGACCCGGACCCGGACGAGCTCGGGCTGCTCGCAGCCTTGCGGCTGATCGCGGCCCGGGTGCAGGTGCCGCTGGTCGCGGCAGGCGCGATCGCGGACGGCGCCGCCGTCGCCGCCGTCCTGTGCGCCGGGGCGGCGGCGGCGCAGATCGGCACCGCGCTCATGCTGACGCCCGAGGCCGGGACGCCGCATGCGTATCGCGAGGCGCTCGCGTCGAGCGAGCCGACGCGGCTCACGCGGGCGTTCACGGGCCGCCCCGCGCGCGGGATCGTCAACCGCTTTCTCGCTACGCATGGCGCGCACGCGCCCGCGGCATATCCCGGCGTCCATCACATGACGGCGCCGCTTCGCGCGGCGGCACGCGAAGCAGGGGACGCGGGAGCGATCAACCTGTGGGCCGGCCAGGCCCACAGCCTGGCGATCGCGGCTCCCGCGCGGGAGATCGTCACGCGACTCGGGGCCGAGGCTCGTGAGGCCTCGGCGCGGCTCGCGCAGCGGCTGACGCCACCGCGCTGAGCGCTGCTTCAGGCGGTCACCGACGTGCCGACGTCGATCTGCGGCCCGAGCGCCGCGAGCCGTCGCGCTGCCTGCACGATGTGCTCGGCGTCGATCCCGCATTCGGCCAGCAGCTCGGCCGGCTGGCCGGAGCCGGGAAGGTGGCTGACAGCGAGCTTGACGATCCGCGGGCGCTGGTCGGCGTCTGCGAACACGTCGAGCACGGCGTCACCGAGACCGCCCTGCGGCCAGTGATCCTCGGTGACGACGAGCCGTCCGCCGGTCGCCCGAGCGGCCTGCCCGAGCGTCTCGGCGTCGACCGGCTTGACCGAGTAGAGGTCGATCACGCGGGCGCGGATCCCCTCCCCGGCGAGCGCATCGGCGGCCTTGATCGACTCGTGCAGCGTCACGCCGGCGCCGATCAGCGCGACCTCGTCCTCGTCTGACTCGCGCACCACCTGCGAGCCGCCGATCGCGAACTCCTCGCTCGAGGAGTACAGCGTCGGGTAGGCACCCCGCGTCGAGCGCAGGTAGGAGATCCCGTCATACAGCGCCATCGCGGTGACGAGCTTCACCGTCTGATTGGGGTCACTCGGATACAGCACCACCGAGCGGCCGAGCGCGCGGAACTCGGCGAGATCCTCGAGCGCCATCTGCGAGGGCCCGTCCTGGCCGATCGAGACCCCGGCGTGCGAGCCGTTGATGCAGAGCTTGGCGCGCGAGATCACGGCCATCCTGATGAAGTCATACGCGCGCGACCAGAAAGCGGCGAACGTCGCCGCGAACGGAGTCCAGCCGCGGACCTGGAACGCGACCGCCATCGAGGCCATCATCTGCTCGGCGATGTAGGCCTCAAAGCACCGCTCGCGGTCGACCTCGAGCGCCTGGAGCAGGAACGTCGAGTCTCCGACCTCGCCGTCGATCGTGACCACGTCGCAGCGCCTGCTCATCAAGGCGGCGACGCCTTCGCCGAACGCCTTGCGGGTCGCGACGGGGTCGCCGCCGACCTCGTAGCTCGGCAGCGGCGCGGCCGGTTCGAACGCGAAGTGGTGCGGCTCGCCGGACGAGGCGGGCGGCGCAACCGTGACCAGCACCGGCGGCACGTCACCGAGCTCGCGGATCGCCTGCTCAGGGTCGTTCAGGGGTTTGCCGTGCTTGCCCTCGACGTCGGCGGTCTCGCTGACGCCATAGCCCTTGACCGTGCGCGCGACGATCATCGTCGGGCGGCCCGTCGTGGCGGCCGCCTGCTCGAAGGCGCGATCGATCTCATCGACATCGTGGCCATCGATCTCGATCGTGTTCCATCCGTTGGCCTCGGCCCGAGCCGAGTAGGAATCCAGGTTCCAGCCATGCATGGTCTCGCCGCGCTGGCCGAGGCGATTGACGTCCACGATCGCGACGAGCTTGTCGAGGCGCTCCACCCCGGCGTGTTCCACCGCTTCCCAGATCGATCCCTCGGCCATCTCGGAATCGCCGCATAGACACCAGACGCGATACGGGAGGCGGTCGAGATCGCGGCCGCACAACGCGAGCCCGGCAGCGATCGGAAGTCCCTGGCCGAGCGAGCCGGTGGCGACGTCGATCCACGGCAGCGCCGGCGTCGGATGACCCTCGAGGCGCGATCCGAGCTGGCGAAACGTGAGCAGCTCCTCGTCGCTGATCGCACCGGCCGCGCGCAGCATCGAGTACGCGAGCGGCGAGGCGTGCCCCTTGGAGAAGATCAGATGGTCGTTGTTGGGGTTCGCGGGCGCGTCGAAGTCGTAGTGGAGGTGATGTGCCATCAGCACCGCCATCAGGTCGGCGGCCGACATCGACGACGTCGGATGGCCGGACGAAGCGGCTGCCGACGCGCGGATCGAGTCGATCCGCAGGCGCTGCGCCAGCTCGTGCAGTTGGGTGTTATTCATCTCACAACCTCCGTTCGCGGACCGCGTCTGGCTTGAGATTGCTCCGGCAGGCGTGGTTCTAACCCGTCCTCCGCTTGACACCCCCCATCTGCCTGGTCGGCGCGACCGGCTGCTCCGCTAGGTCGGGGGCGTACGCTTTAACAAGTGACTGCGCTTGGGTTGGCTCTGCTTGTCGTTGGAGCGGTGGTCGCCGTGGCCGAGGCTCACTACCCGACCCACGGGATCGCCGGCGGCCTTGGCGTGGTCGTGATGGCGATCGGCGCGGTGCTCGCGATCAGCGGGCTCGGAGCCGGGGTGCTACTCGGGCTGCTCGCCGGGGGAGCGCTGGCG
>DATNKY010000026.1:0-11076 GCA_035603155.1 Solirubrobacteraceae bacterium | reverse complement strand
GCGCCGGCGATCAGCAGCAGGACCAGCGCTCCGATCAGCCACGGCAGCCAGCGGCGGCGTCGGCCGTCTCCCGGCGGCTGCCCGTCGTCCGCGCCGGCCCCATTGGTGCTGGACTCGGGATAGGGGGCGGCGTCGGGCTCGAGCAGCGCCCCGAGCGCGCCGCCACCGCCGGCGCCGGTGGCCGCGAGCGCCGCCACCGCAGCGATCCTCGCGGTGTCCTGCCCGGCGGCGCCGGACCTGATCGAGACCTTCGCGTGCTCGAGCGCCGCGATCATCTCGTCGGCGGTCGCGGGCCTGTCATTCGGATCCTTGTTGAGCACCCAGAGGACGACCTGGTCGAGCTCCGGGGGAACGGCGGGGTTGAGTTGAGAGGGCGGCTGCGGGGTTTCGGAGACGTGCTTGAGCGCGATCGTCACCGCGGCCTCGCCGTCGAACGGGACCCGTCCGGTGAGCAGCTCGTAGAGCACGACGCCGATCGAGTAGAGATCCGAGCCGCCGCCGACCGACAGCCCCTGCGCCTGTTCGGGAGACAAATACTGAGCGGTCCCCATGATCGATCCGGTCTCGGTCATGTCCGACGCGCCGGCGCGCGCGATGCCGAAGTCGGTGACCTTCGCCTGGTCGCCGTCGTCGACGATCACGTTGTGGGGCTTCAGATCGCGGTGGATGACACCCCGGCGGTGAGCGAAGCGCGCGGCCTTGAGCACCTGCAGCGTGAGGTCGATCGCGCGAATCGGCTCGAGCGGCGCCTCGTCGCGGATGAGCTGCTTGAGCGTCCGGCCGGGCAGGTACTCCATCGCGATGTAATACGTGTCCTCGTAGCGGCCCCGGTCATAGACGCCGACCACGTTTGGATGCTGCAGTCCGGCGGCCGCCTGCGCCTCGCGGCGGAATCGCTCGACGAAGTCGGGGTCGGCGGCGAAGCGCTCGTGCAGCAGCTTGAGCGCCACCTTGCGCGACAGCTGCTCGTCCTCGGCGAGGAACACGTCCGCCATCCCGCCCGAGCCCAGCTTCGAAAGCACCTTGTAGCGCCCGTCGATCAATGTGTTGGGGGTCGGTGCGGGCATCGCTGGCGGCTAGTGGGCGATTGCGATCGAGGAGGCGGCGGTCGGCACTACTGACCCTCTGCGAGCAGCGTTTGAACGACATCCTTGGCAATCGGCGCGGCGACGGTACCGCCGAAGCCTCCCTGTGAGCGCTCGACCGTGACCGCGATCGCGACCTTCGGATCCTGGATCGGCGCGAAGCCGATGAACCACGGCTGCGTCAGGTTCTGTCCCGGCAGGCCTACCGAAGCGGTACCGGTCTTGCCGGCGAATGGGATGTCGTTGCCCAGCTGCGCGGGCGTCCCGGTCCCTTCGTCGACGACCTTTTCCATCATCTGCCCGATCTCCTGCGCGGTCGAGGCCTTCATCACCCGGTTGTAAACAGTCGGCTTGATCGTCTGGACGGTGCGGCCGTCCTGGTCGACGATCTTGTCGGTGAAACGCGGCGCCATCAGCCTGCCCTTGTTGGCGACCGCCGCGGCGACCATCGCCATCTGCAGCGGCGTCACGAGCAGGCCGCCCTGGCCGATCGCGATCCGGCCGATGTCCTCGTTCGGGCTTCCGGGCGGGTACGGCCTCCCGGTCGGCGAGAACGGGCGGCTCTCGTTGATCTGGCCCGGCGGGTAGTCCAGCGGCGGCTTTGCGTAGAAGCCGAACCGCTTCATGTACTTCGTCATCGTTCCGCGCCCGAGCGATTCGGCCACCTGCGCCCAGACGGTGTTGACGGAAAAGGTCAGGGCGGTCGTGAGCGAGATCGGCCCAAAGCTCTGGTCGCTGTCGTTGGACAGCGGGACGCCGGAGATGGTGACCGGCGAGTTGCCGTTGACGACCGAGTCCGGCGTGTATTTGCCGCTGTCGATCGCAGCGGTAGCGGTGACGACCTTGAACGTCGAGCCCGGCGGGTACTGCCCCTGGGTCGACCGGTTGAGCTCGCAGCCTTCCTGGGTGCAGGCGTGGGGGTGGTTGCTGTTGAAGGTCGGGTTCGCGTACATGACCTTGACCGCCCCCGTCTGCGGGTCGAGCGCGACGACCGACCCGGGGCGGCCCGCGAGCGCCTCCTCGGCGACGCGCTGGGCCTTCGGATCGAGCGTCGTGTAGACGTCATCGCCGACCGGGTTGGGGCTCAGCTGACCGAAGATCGAGCTCAACCCGGTCTGCAGTCCGCGCAACGCGAGCTCGCGCGACTCCTCCAGGCCCGACACCTGCCCCTCGAGCGCGTCGAGGTACCCGACGGGCTGCGCGAACAGGGTGCCGGTTGGATACGTGCGTTTCCAGGTGTGAGCCGGGGCTGGAATCGACTTCGCGAGCACCTCGCCGTCGTCGGCGACAATTTTTCCGCGCTTGATCCGCAGGTCGTCGACGAGCGTGCGGCGGTTGAGCGGATTGGACGTCAGCGAGGAGGCGCTGAACACCGTCCAGCGCGAGGTCCAGCCGATCAGCAGCCCGAACAGGACCAGGACGACGACGAACAGCTTTGAAATCGCGCTGTTCATGTCACCGGCCTCCGGGCTCGATCGGAGACCAGCAACAGCAGCGCCAGGAGCACGAAGTTGGCGACGATCGACGAGCCGCCGTAGGAGATGAAGGGAAGCGTCACGCCGGTCAGCGGGATCACCCTGGTGACGCCGCCGACGATCACGAACACCTGCAGCGCGAACATCGCCGTCAGCCCCGTTGCGAGCAGCTTCGAGAACGAGTCGCGCGCGAGCATCGCAGTCTTGAACCCGCGCCAGACGAAGATCAGATACGCGATCAGCACCGCCGTGGCGCCGAACAGGCCGAGCTCGTCGGTGATGACCGCGTAGATCATGTCGGTCTGCGGGAACGGGAGCAGCGTCGAGCCACCCGGCATCGTCAGGATCGCCTGACCGAAGCCCTGACCGAACAGCCCGCCCGCGGCCTGCGCGAACAGCGAGTTGGCGATCTGGAAGCTGCCCAGGGGCTTGGCGTACAGGGCTGGGTTCAGCGGATGCAGCCACGTCTCGACGCGCGCGTGAATGTGCGGAATGTGGGTCCCCAGAAACCAGAAGCCAATCGCGGCGGCGACCAGGCCGACGATCACGTACGAGACGCGGTTGGTCGCCACGTACAGCATCGCGAGCAGTGCCCCGTAGAACATGATCGACGAGCCGACGTCGGAGAGCACGACCAGGATCGCCATCGCCAGGCCCCAGATCACCAGCACCGGACCGAAGTACTTGAGCGGCGGGATCGTGACGCCGAGCACCCGCCGGGCGCCGACGACCAGCAGCTGCCGCGTGTCGCGCAGATAGCTGGCCAGGAAGATGACGAGCCCGATCTTCGCGAACTCGGGCGGCTGGAACACGAACAGCCCCGGGACCCGCACCCCGAGATATGCGCCGTTGGCCTGATAGCCGACGACCGGCAGCCGCGGCAGCACCATCAGCCCCAGCGATATGGCGACGATCAGGTACCGGTAGCGCTCGAGCTTGCGGTAGTCGCGAAAGACGATGATCGTGGCCGCGAACAGGATCAGGCCGAGCACGAACCACTGGGCCTGCTGGCGCGCGTCCGTGGAGTCGATCCGGTAGACCATCACCAGTCCGAAGCTCGCGAGCACCGCGATCAGCGGGAACATGTACGGGTCGGCGTTCGGGAGCGTCGTGCGGATGAAGATGTGTCCGGCGAGGCAAAGGCCGAGGAAGATCGCGCCGTAGGTCAGCGAGACGTTGGTGAGCTGGCTCGAGCGCTGGATGAAGACCGCGGCGAAGCCCGCCGTGACCAGCAGCGAGGCCGGGATCAGCGCGAACAGCTCTCGGTTGCGCGCGCTCATCGCGCGAGCTGTCCCAGCTCGGCCGCGTGCACGAGGCTGATCGCGTCAGCCTGCGAGCGCAGCTGGTGGTTGGTGATCAGACCACGTCGCTGACCGGGCACGTACTGGACCGGGACCCCCGACACGTAGAACGTCTCGTAGAGTCGGATCCCGAAAGGCAGGTCGTAGGGGAGGCCCCGGAAGATCGTCACGATCCCCTGGTTGTTGGTACCGACGAAGAACAGCTGCCTGGTCGCGAGATAACCACCGCCCCCGACGAGGAACAGGACGATCACGATCGCCAGCAGCGCCGCGAGAGGCTTCGTGAACCTGCCGAGGCGGCCGCCGCCGCCGCGCGGATCGGACCCCGAGCGCCGTCCCTGCGTCCGGGCGAGCCTCGGTGCAGGGCGGGCATGCTCGGAGGGCGCGGGCGGGCTCGCCCGCGAGGCGGTGATCGTCCCTGCCGCCACGCGCGAGGTGGTGTCGCTCCCGGAGGAGCCGTCCGACGCCGGCACCGGCGCCATTCCGATCACGGTCGGCTCGTCGACGGCGTCCGCGCCGCCCACCTCCTCGAGCGTGAACAGGATCACCGTGATGTTGTCGCGCCCGCCGGCCTCGTTTGCCTCGTCGATCAGCCGATCGGCCGCGGCGTCGAGATCGTGCTCGCTCGACAGGACCGCGACGATCTGCTCCTCGCTGATCATCGACGTAAGCCCGTCGCTGCACAGCAGCACGATGTCCCCGGCGCGCGCCCCGTATGTCCAGGTGTCGACTTCGACCTCGGCGTCGATCCCGAGTGCGCGCGTGATGATCGATCGCTGCGGGTGCTCGGCCGCCTGCTCCTCGGTCAGCTTGCCGCGCTTGACGAGCTCGCCGACCAGCGTGTGGTCCTGGGTCAGGAGGCCGAGCTCGCCGTCGCGGAACAGGTACGCGCGGCTGTCGCCGACGTGCGCGATCGCGAGCTGGCCGTCCTCAACGTAGACCGCGGTGAGCGTCGTGCCCATGCCCGCGCGCTCGTGCTCAGAGCGCGAGATGTCGTAGATCCGCCGATTGGCAATCCGCGCGACGCCGGCGAGCTTCTCCTCTCCGGTGCCCTGTTCGGGCAGCTCGTCCTGGAACGTCTCGACCGCGATCCTCGATGCGACCTCGCCGGCCTGTGCGCCGCCCATCCCGTCGGCGATCACGAACAGCGGCGCGCGCGCGAAGGCGCTGTCCTCGTTACCCCGGCGCTGTCGACCGGTGTCGGTGCGCCAGGTTGTATGCGCTGCGCGAAGCACGGGAGATCAAGCTCTGTTTGCGAAGGACGTCATTGCAGATACGAGAATTCGCTGTCGCCGATCCGGATTCGGTCACCGTCGTGTAACGGTTGGGGCCCGGTCAGCGGGTCGTCGTTGAGATATGTCCCGTTGGTTGAGCCGAGGTCCTCGATCACGACCACGTGGCCCTCACGCGAGATGCGAGCATGACGGGAGGACGCAAACGGGTCGTCGAGACGGATCTCGACGTTTCCGCGGCCGAGGGTAGCGCCGTCCAGCAGGTCATAAGCCACGCCGGTCTCGTGACCGGGTGCGCGCTCGACCAGCAGGCGGGGCTCAAACTCGTCCACGTCCCCGAGTCCATGCGCGGCGTCGTACATCCCGGTCGCGTCCGCCGACGGGCGGTCTGACTCGACCACGCCGCCGCGCCCGCGGCGCAGGTCGCGCGTGGCGCTCCATGCCACCCAGACCAGGAACAGGTACAGCACGATCAGAAAGCCGAACTTCAGGCCTACGGAAACGGGCTCGAGCACGGGTGGGCCTGTCTCCCTACTCGAGCTCGAATGTGAGCAGCGAAGTGCCGAGCTCGATCTCATCGCCGGGCTTGAGGACCTCCGAACCGTCGAGTCGGCGTCCGTTGAGGCGCGAGCCGTTGGTCGACCCCAGGTCGGTCAGCACCCATGAACCGCCCCGCGGGCGGACCTCGGCGTGCTCGCGAGAGACGTTGGGATCGTCGAGCATCACGTCGCAACGGCGGCTGCGGCCGATGGTCGCGCCCGCCGGGCCTACGACCAGCCGCTTGCCGTCGGTGATCAGCAGCGCCGAATCGTGCAGCGCGTGGGCCCGCTCCTCGAGCGGCCCCGCGACCCGTCCGGCGCTGCTGTAGACCATCGTCCGGCCCGACTCCTCCGGGACCGGCTCGGGCTCGTCGACCTGCTGCGGGTTGACGACCTTCGTCTGGATCCCGAACTCCCCCAACCGCAGCCGGTCATCGGTCTCGAACTCGACCACGGGCCGCGACATCAGCGCCAGCCGCTCGCTGCGGGCGTGCTCGAGCAGGTATCCGGCCAGCTCGCTCGCGAGCGCCTCCTCGTAGTCCGCGAAGCGTTCGCGATCGCGCGGAGACAGATAAACGCGGTACTCGTTGGGGACGTAGGTCCGCGAGAGCGACAGCGATTTGTGCTCTTCCATTTCCCGCGCGAGCTTGCGCGCGATCTCGACCGGCCGAACCTCGGACTTGAAGGCACGGCTGAAGGTGCCTTCAACGAGGCCGGCGATCTTGCTTTCGAGACTTCTGAGGACACTCATGGGGACGCCCTGGGGGCTGATCCATGCTACGGAAATTGTCCTCCAGGGCCAGTTGGATGACGGCTGGGTCGCCAGATGAGGCGAATCGACGAAAACCAGGACGGAGCGAGCGCGACGATTGCCCCGACCACCGCGCCGACGACAGCGGTCGGGGCCGCGGAGGGCGCAGCGGAGGCGCCCACGGCGGTCATGACCAGGGCGGTCGAAAAAACCAGCGCCGCCGACCAGATCGCGACCGCGATGAGATCGGTCAGCGGCGATCGGCCGCGTACGACCCACGGCAGGATCAGCGCCGCGGCTGCCCACACGATCGCGGGAGCGAATGCGCCCGAACTGAGCAGGGGCGAGAGCACATGGTCGACGGTCGCACTCACCGAGCCGCTCCACTCGGAGGCCGGGGGTACGCCCGGGAGCGGCGGCAGATACAGGGCGCGGCCCAGCACCGGTGCTGCGAGTAGGAGCCAGACCCAGCCGATCCCGGCCAGCCCGGCACGCCGCCAGGGCGTCTTGGCGCGCGCCGCGAGCGCGGGCCAGGTCCCCGCGAGCCCGACCACGCTGAGCGCGGGGGCTCCGGCGGCCAGCGCCCAGGAGCCCGGCGAGCGTGCCAGCACGACAATCGGCAGCGCGAGCGCCAAGAATGCCATCAACGCGAGACCGGTATGGCCCTGGATCAAGGCCACGGCGACCGTGACGCCCGTCAGCGCCAGCCAGCCCCCGCGCGGGGATACGAGGATCATCGCGCCCGCAGCGAGACCCGCGAGCGCGGGCGGAATCGGCGCCGAACCGAGCACGTGAACCGCCAGCCAGACGGCGGTCGCGGCGCCCCCCAGCGCGGCGAGCGCGCGGGCGGGCCAGGGGTCGGAGAGCGCGCGGGGCGCGATCCCCGGTTCGGCGCCCTGCTCCGGCCCAGCCTTTGACGTCGCCGTGCTGCCTGTCTGCGGCCACGATGCTGCCTCACCGCTCGGTGATGCCTCATCCCAGGGTGATGCCTCACCCCAGGGTGATGCCTCACCCCGGGCAGCTGATCGATGACGCCTGCGGACGCGTCTCGGGGCCGCGACCACGCCAGTCTCGTCGCCGACCTGGTCGCGAGCCGCTGTGAGCGCGCCGCGCAGCTCGGAGATCGCGCCGCGCTCGCCCGGGCGCGGCCGCAGCGCGAGATCGATCCCCTGGCCGAGCTCTGGGGGAAGATCACGGCGCTGGCGCCGCAGCGGAGGCAGATGCGCGCCCAGACGGCGCGCCCGCAGCGCGGCGCTGCCCGCGCCGACGGGGTTGACCCCGGTCAGCGCCTCGTAGACGACCGCCGCAAGCGAGAACAGGTCCGCGGTGGCGCCCGCCGGCAGACCCTCGGCCTGCTCGGGCGCCATGTAGGCCGGGGTGCCGACCACGTCCCCGGTCATTGTCAGCGAGTCGCCGCCGATCACCAGGGCGATCCCGAAGTCGGTCAGCTTCGCGCACTGGGCCGGCGTCACGGGGTGTTCGGGGACGAGGACGTTGGAGGGCTTGACGTCCCGGTGCACGACGCCCTGTCCGTGGGCGTGCTCGAGCGCCTCACAGACCGCGATCCCGATCGAGACGACATCCAGGTCCGACAGGCGCCCGGCCGTCAACAGCCGGTCCAGTGAGGCGCCCCGGACGAGCTCGGAGACCAGATACGCGCCATCGTCGTCGATCGATGCCTCGTACAACGTCACGATGGCGGGATGCGAAAGCCGGGCGGCGGCGCGCGCCTCGCGCTCGAAGCGGCCGGTCACGATCCGCTCGCGGGGCATGATCTTGACCGCCACATCGCGCTCGAGGCGCTCGTCGCCGGCCATCCAGACAGTGCCGTAAGCGCCCGCTCCGAGCCGCTGATGGAGGCGGTAGCGGTTCAGAACGACCGGCGCCTGGGCGCGCGGGCGCGCGGTTCGGCGCGTCTCGATCGCCGACTCGGACGTCGGGCGCCGGGCGGTCCGTGCCTGGCTGAGACCCATAGGTTTGGTTTTCCACGCGCCGCGGGTAGTCCCTGCGGGCCTCGCCACGTCTATCCAGCCGTGCCGACCTTCATACTGCGCTCTTCACAAGTTTCATAAGGAGCGATCGGTGTCGTTCTTCGACGAGGTTGAAGAACCTCGTACATCGCCTCGGACCCAACCCCGCAGGCGCCGGCCGTCGGGAGCCGGCCGTAGACCGCCCACTGACCAGCAGGCGATTCAGGTTCGCCGAGTGGTCCTGGTGGTGGTCCTGCTGGTCGTCGTCGTGCTGATCGCGGTCGGGGTCCGCAGCTGCCAGGTCAGCGCCCGCAACAGCTCGCTGAAGACCTACTCGAACAACGTCGCCTCGCTGATCACCCAGTCCAACAGCACCGGTACGACGCTGTTTCACATCCTCTCCAGCGGCGTCAGCTCGAGCAACGCGACCAGCGTCCAGAACAGCATCAACCAGACGCTGGCGCGCGCCAACGACCAATTGTCACAAGCGACGAGCCTGGACGTGCCCGACGAGGTCAAGACGGCCAACGGCAACTTCGTGATGACGCTGCGGATGCGGGCCGATTCGATCAGCAAGATCGCGTCACAGATCCAGCCGGCAGTGGGCAATCAGGCCAGCAAGGACGCGATCTACGCGATCGCCGCCGGGATGGCCGGCCTATATGCCTCCGATGTCGTGTACAAGAGCTATACGACAGTGCAGCTCGCGCGAGCGCTGCACTCGGCGGGCATCGCCATCGGCGGAGCCAACGGACAGCAGATCGCTGCGGGACAGTTCGTGCCCGACGTCAACTGGGTGACGCCCGACTTCATCGCGCGCGAGCTCAACGTCACGCTCCCCGGCGGCGCGGGCGCCTCCACGGGCCCGATCGCGCCCGGCCTCCATGGCCACGAGCTCAACTCGGTCAGCGTGAACGGAACCACGCTGCAGACCGGCTCCCCGAACACGATCGCCGCCAGCCCGGCGCCAACGTTCACGCTCAACTTCACCAACAGCGGCACCAACAACGAGAGCGACGTCATCTGCAAGGTGACGATCTCGGGCTCGAGCGACACCGGGCAGACGACGGTTCCGGAGACGACGGCCGGGAAATCAGCGACCTGCAAGGTGGCGCTCAAGTCGCCACCGACGAAGGGCACAGCGACGGTCACCGCGACGATCGAGCGGGTGCCGGGCGAGAAGAACATCTCGAATAACTCGCAGTCGTTCCCGGTCACCTTCCAATAGCAGGGTCGCAGGGCCCCGGCCAGGGGGCGATCAGGGCTCCGGCGCTGGTCTTATCCTTCCTGCGGTGCATGAGCTGACAAGCACCACGGGGATCGTCGCGATCGCGGCCGGGGCGGTGGCGGTGGTAGCGCTCCTGCTCAGCGCCGGCCTGGCAATCCGCCTGCGCCGGGTGCGCGCCGACCAGAAGGCCGTGCTCGGCGATGGCCGCTCGGATCTCGTCACCCACGCCGCCTCGATGCAGAGCCAGTTCGAGGCGTTGCACGAATACGTCGAGGACGTCGCCGGTCGCCTCGACCAGCGGATGGAGCTCGCCGAGCAGCGGATCGATGGCGCGATCGCCTACCGCTCGCTCGTGCGCTACGACGCCTACGGGGAGATGTCGGGACGCCAATCGACCTCGATCGCGCTGCTCGACGCCTCGCGCTCGGGGATCGTCCTGTCGTCGATCCACCACCGCGACCAGGCACGGCTGTACGCAAAGCAGGTATTCGCCGGCCGCGGCGAGCTCGAGCTCTCGCCCGAAGAGGACGAGGCAATCCGGCTCGCGCTGGAGGGCGGCGGCGAACCGCCGCAGGAGTAGCGCCGACCGGGTCGGCGGCCGCGGACGTGCGAGCAGGGTACTTCGGACCCGAGGGCACCTTCACCCAGGAGGCGCTGCTGGCCGCTAGCCGAGGCACCGAGCTCGAATTGGTGCCGCTGCCGACGATCTACGACACGGTGATGGCGGTCCACCACGGCACGGTCGAGCGGGCGCTCGTCCCGATCGAGAACTCGCTCGAGGGCTCGGTGAACGCGACGCTCGACTCGCTCGCGATGGAGACCGAGGCCGTCGGGATCCTGGGGGAGGTCGTGCACCCGATCCGCCACTGCCTGATTGCGCGCGGCGAGCTCGAACTGTCCGAGATCGAGGTCGTCGTCTCACATCCGCAGGCGAGCGCTCAGTGCGCGCGGTTCATCCGCGCGCGGCTGCCGCAGGCGCAGGTTATGGTCGGGGCCTCGACGGCCGAAGCGGTGCGCCAGGTCGCCTCCCACGAAGGCCCGTGGGCTGCGCTCGGCAACCGGCTCGCGGCCGAGCGCTACGGCTGCCAGGTGTTGCGCGCGGGCGTCGAGGACGTGCCCGACAACGAGACGCGGTTCGTCTGGCTCGGGCCGGTGGGCGCCCCCGCCGGCGGTCCCGGCGACGACGCCGGTGCGATGATCGGGCCCTGGAAGACCGCGATCGTTTTCTGGGGGATCGGCTCCGAGGCGCCCGGGTGGCTGGTCGCGTGCCTGGCGCAGTTCGCCGACCGCGGGGTCAACCTGACACGGATCGAGTCTCGGCCGCGCCGGCAGGGGCTCGGGCGGTACATGTTCTTCTGTGACCTCGAGGGGCGAGACACCGAGCCACACGTCTCCGCTGGGTTGGCGGGGCTCGCGTCGCATGTCGAAACGTTGCGGGTGCTCGGGTCTTTTCCTGCCGCCGCGTAATTGTCCCCGGCCATGTGATCGCCGGCCA
>DATNKY010000065.1:0-2377 GCA_035603155.1 Solirubrobacteraceae bacterium | reverse complement strand
TACGCGAGCTGTCGCCGCTAAATGACTACTACGCCCCGTCCGCGCGGGCCGCACTGCATCACCTCGAACGCCACCTGTTCGACCCGGGCGCCGAGCGGATCGATCCGGGCGACGCCGTCTCGCTGCTCGAGGCAGGGGGGGAACGCGCGGAGGCCGAACTGATCGCCGGAGAGGTGCTGGCGCTGCTGCGCGAAGGCGTTCGACCGTCGGAGATCGCGGTCGTCGCGCGCT
The DNA here is from genome assembly GCA_035603155.1 of Solirubrobacteraceae bacterium. Classification (GTDB taxonomy): domain Bacteria; phylum Actinomycetota; class Thermoleophilia; order Solirubrobacterales; family Solirubrobacteraceae; genus Palsa-465. Next base: position 2,146 of record DATNKY010000065.1, on the reverse strand, counting down.
CGCTGTCGGCGGTCGCGCCGCTGATCGCGGGCGTCTTCGTCCAGTACGGGATCCCAGTGCGCAGCGGACGCGAGCTCCCTTTCTCGCACACGCCGCTCGGGCGTGCCCTGCGAGGCGCGGCCCGGTGTGCGCTGCTCGACGAGCGCCGATCGCGCCCCGAGGACCTGCTCGACTTCCTGCGCGCCCCCGGGCTGCTCGAGCGCCCCGAGATCGCCGATGCGCTCGAGAGCAAGATCAGGCGCGAGGGCCTGCGCACGGTAGCCAGGGCGCGCGAGTGCGCGGCGCTGGATCTCGGCGAGCTCGACGCGCTCGCCGCCGCAGGCGATCCCGCCGGGGAGCTTTGCGAGCTCGGCCGGAGGCTGTTCGCGCTGCCTCACCGGCGAGCGGCCGAAGTGCTCTCATCTAGCGACGCACTCGACGCGCGCGCCCTGTCGACGCTCGCTCGAGCGGTGGATGAGCTCGACCAGCTCGGGCTCACCCCACCGGGGCCGGAGCTCGTGGGGCTGCTCGACGAGCTCGTCGTCGAGCCGGCCGCCTCGGGCACGACCGAGCTGGTACTGCTCGCCGAGCCGCTCGAGATCCGCGCCAGGCGCTTTCGCGCGGTGTTCGTGTGCGGCCTGCAGGAGGGCGCCTTCCCGCGCCCGGCGCGTCCGGAGCCGTTTCTGTCCGATGAGCGCCGTCGGGAGCTCGCCAGCTGCTCGGGCATGCGGTTGGGCGGCGGCGAGGACGCGCTCGATCGCGAGCGCTACCTGTTCTACACGACCGTCTCGCGGGCGACCGAGCGGGTCTATGCCAGCTATCGCAGCTCCGACGAGGAGGGCAACCTCGCGCTGCCTTCGCCGTTCATCGCCGACCTGTGCGAGCTGTTCGTCGCAGACTGGCCGCAGCGCCGGCGCCGGCGGCTGCTCTCCGACGTCGTCTGGGCCCCCGCGCAGGCGCCGACCGCGCGCGAGCTGGCGCGATCGCTCGCCGCTGCCGCGGCGCCCACCAACGGCGAAGCGCCCGAGCCCGACCGCATGCTCGGCGGGCCGGCGTTGGCGCGCCTGCGCCACGTCGAGATCCTCTCGCCGGGGGCGCTCGAGTCCTACGCGAGCTGCCCCGTCAAGTGGCTCGTCGAAAGGGAGCTGCGGCCCGCGCCGCTCGAACCCGATCCGGAGCCGATCGTGCGCGGCAACCTCATGCATGATCTGCTCGAGCGCGTGTTCGCCGCGCTTGGGGGACCGCTCACGCCCGGGTCGCTAGCCAGGGCGCGGGAGATCCTCGACGAGCTACTCGCGGTGCTGGCCGGCGTGGGTCGCGAAACCGTTGCGCTCGGTGTCGGGCGCCCGGAGATCGTCCGTGCGGGGGCGCTGCGAGCGATCGAGGCCGATCTGCGCCGCTATCTCGAGCACGAGGCCGCCGCCGGCCGCGGCTGGCATCCGTACGCGCTCGAGCTGCGGTTCGGCTTCGACCAGGAGGAGGGCTCGCTGCCTCCGTTGGCGCTCGGGACGTGCGGCGACCGGGTGCTCGTGCGCGGTGTGATCGATCGCGTCGACGTCGACGGGTCGGGCGCGGCGATCGTGCGGGACTACAAGAGTGGCGGGCCGCGGGCCGAGTATCCGCAAGCGCGCTGGGTCGCCGATCGCCAGCTTCAGGTGGCGCTCTACATGCTCGTCGTGCGCGAGCTCACCGAGCTCGAGCCGGTCGGCGGCTTCTACCAGCCGCTGCGCGGCGACGAACTCCGCGCGCGAGGGATGTTCCTCGACGGTACGCAGCCGGGCGCCGGCGCCGTTGCCAAGGACGCCCGTTCCCCGGACGAGTTCGCCGCCGCGCTCGACGACGCCGGCGCTCGTGCGGTCGCGCTCGCCGCGGCGCTCCGCTCGGGCGCGGTCACGCCCTGCCCGCAGACGTGCTCGCGCGACGGCTGCGCGTACCCGGGGATCTGCCGCAGCCAATGACGGCCCTCGGGAGCTGGACGGACGAGCAGCGTCGGGCGGTGCAGCGGCGCGAAGGCGACCTGCTGCTCGACGCCGGCGCCGGCAGCGGCAAGACATCGGTGCTCGTGGAGCGGTTCGCCCGGGCGGTGATCGACGACGGCGTCGACGTCTCCTCGATGCTCGCGATCACCTTCACCGAGAAGGCGGCGGCCGAGCTTCGCGATCGGGTG
>DATNKY010000042.1:0-2847 GCA_035603155.1 Solirubrobacteraceae bacterium | reverse complement strand
GAGTGGTGTGCCAATGATGGATAAGGCGACGGGCCGCGTGGTCGCCGTGATCGTGCTCTTGATCGCCATCGCCGCGTCTCTGCGCGGATATCTCCCCGGCGTCGAGCATGCCGGTCAGCAACGACCACCGCAGAGTGGTTTTTCGCTGCTGTATGTTGCGGCCCTCCTCACTGTGTCGCTGGTAATCGTCGCGGTGGCGCTGATCGCCCGATTGCGTGATCCGCGCCGAGTCGCGTCCAGCGCCGCTCCGCTGTCGGACCGGATTTCCCGTAACCACGGCCGACCGGCATGGCGAGTGCTGTTGGTCGGGGCTGCGGTTTTGCTGGCGTGGCTGCTTCTGGTGTGGTTGCTGTCGCAGTTCGTCGGGCCACATGGAATCGATCAGCCGCAGTCCGCACCGCAGTCCGCCGTGCCCGCGCCGCCGAACAACGTGCCGCGACCACCCGGGTCGAAGGTCGCCGATACGGATCGTGACGTGTTGCGCTATCTCATCGCCAGCACGGTGGCATTGCTGGCGATGATCGTCGCGAGCGCGATTGTGGCCCGCCGGCGTCGGATCGTCGAGCCGAGCAGCTCTGCGCCTTCACCGATCGGCGAACCGATTTCCGCCGCCGCGGCGTCCTCCCTGGTGCGGGCGGCCGAAAGCGGGTTGGCCGAGATCGAGGACCCCGATCACGAACCGCGGCAGGCGATCATCGCGTGCTATGCGGCGATGGAACGCGAACTGCGGCATTTCCCTGGAGCGGCACCGCAGGATTTCGACACTCCGACAGAGGTTTTAACAAGGGCGGTCGAACACCACGCGCTGCACGTCGACAATGCCGCTGAGCTGGTGAACCTGTTCGAAGAGGCGCGCTTCAGCCCACACGTGATGACCGAGGAGCATCGGAGCAGAGCACTTGGCGTCTTACAGCTGGTTCTCGCCGACATGCGGAGTGCGGTATGAAAAGACTCATAGCACTTGGTATTTCCCTGGTGCTGAGCGCGGAGTTGGCCGCGCTGTCGCTGCACGATCACCGGCTCGTGTTCTGGGCGGCAGGTGCCGCAGTGCTTTTCGCGTTGATCAGCGTGCGCCAGTTCCTTGGGCGCGATTTCGAACCGGCGCCGTCGACGATCCCCAACGCTCTCGAGGAATCGCTGCGCAGTTGGTTGTCGCGGACTCAGACACTGATTCACCGGTCGGAATCAACCCGGGCCGACTGGGACCGGCATTTGCGCCCCATGCTGGCGCGACGATTCGCGATTGCAACCGGACAAAAGCAGGCCAAGGACCCGGCGGCGTTCGATGCCACTGGGCGAACACTTTTCGGCGCGGAGCTGTGGGCGTGGGTGAACCCGAACAATGTTGCGTACACCGGTGCGAGTGAACCCGGGCCGGGCCGCGCGACGCTGGAGGAGATCCTGGAACGGTTGGAGCAGGTATGACAACGGGTAAGCGGCGGATATGACCTCAGAGACGGCCATGCCGGCAACCACGGCCCGCGCGGCAGCGGTACTCGACGAGATCGAGCGCGTCGTGGTGGGGAAGCGCTCGGCACTTACGCTCATTCTCACGACGGTGCTCGCGAGTGGGCATGTGTTGATCGAAGATCTGCCAGGCCTGGGTAAAACCCTGATCGCCCGGTCCTTCGCCGCGGCGCTCGGACTGGATTTCACCCGGGTGCAGTTCACGCCCGATCTGCTACCCGCGGACCTGCTCGGCTCGACCGTCTACGACATGCAGTCCGGCCACTTCGAATTCCGTCCCGGCCCGATCTTCACCAACCTGTTGCTGGCCGATGAAATCAACCGCACACCACCCAAAACCCAAGCGGCCCTGCTGGAGGCTATGGCCGAACGCCAGGTCAGCATCGACGGCACCACGCATCTTCTGCCCGAACCGTTCATTGTTCTGGCGACCGACAACCCGATCGAATACGAGGGCACGTATCCACTGCCCGAGGCACAGCTGGATCGGTTCGCGGTTCGGCTCGAACTGCGCTACCTCTCCGAGCAAGACGAGGCCTCGATGCTGCGCCGCCGCCTGGATCGGGGATCGGCTGAGCCGACGGTCAATCAGGTTGTGGATGCTCATGATCTGCTGGCCATGCGCGAGGCCGTCGAGCAGGTCAGCGTGCACGACGACGTCCTGCACTATGTGGTGTCGTTGGCCGCCGCAACTCGGCACCACCCGCAGGTTGCGGTGGGGGCCAGCCCGCGTGCTGAGCTCGATCTGGTGCAGCTCGCGCGGGCTCGCGCGCTGCTTCTTGGCCGCGATTACGTAATCCCCGAAGACATCAAGGCGCTCGCCACACCCGCTGTGGCGCACCGGATCACGTTGCGGCCGGAGATGTGGGTGCGGAAGATTCAGGGTTCGGACATTATCGAGGAGCTGCTGCGGCGGTTGCCGGTTCCACGAACCGGCGGCGGCCCGCAGTAAATCCGCGTGGCCGAGATTCGGGAAGTTCAGCTACGTTGGCGCGCATCAACATTGACGCGCGCGATCGCCACATGCGCTGCGCTCGCCTTGGCTGTCGGCTTGATCAGATCGTGCTGGCAGCTCGTCGCGTTTGCCGCACCGCTGCTTGGCGTGCTTTGTTCAATCAGCTGGCAGCGGCCGCTACCGAAAGTCAACGTTCACGCTGAACCCGGTTCGCAGCGCTGTTTCGAAGCCGAGCAGACCCAGCTGATTTTTTGGGCTGACACTCAAACATCAGGTACCGCAGCAGAACTCACCGCGTCAGCGATCGATGGTATGCGACTCGAGGTTGTCCAGCGGACACCTGACCGGCGCCAGACGCTGGCCGCAAGCGCCGATCGTTGGGGACGCTATCCCGTCCGCGCCACGGTCGAGGTCGTCGCGCACGG
>DATNKY010000356.1:0-2373 GCA_035603155.1 Solirubrobacteraceae bacterium | reverse complement strand
CGCCGACGTGTTCGTCTGCAACGTATTGAAATGCCGGCCACCGGGCAACCGCGACCCGCAGCCGAACGAGATCGAGTCGTGCCACGGCTACCTGGCCAGCCAGGTCGAGCTGATCGAGCCGAACCTGATCTGCACGCTGGGCAACTTCTCGACCAAGCTGCTACGCGGTGACACGACCGGCATCTCGCGTCTGCACGGGCAGGCGCAGGAGCAGATGCTCGGGTCACGAGCCGTCCGGCTGTATCCGCTGTATCACCCGGCGGCTGCGCTCTACACGCCGTCAACGCTCGAGGCGCTGCGGGCCGACTTTCACCGGATCCCGGAGTTGCTGGCGCTCGGGGCGCTCGAACAGCCCGCGGCACTGCCGCCGGTGCCCGAGCCGGAGGACGCGCCGCCGGAACCCGAGCCCGAGCCCGAGCGGACGGTCGAGCACGGCCCGGTGCCCGAGCCATCCCAGCTCGGCCTGTTCTAGCGACCTAGCTCTGAGCGCGTGTCTGGAGCACCAGCACGCGTTCGCGCTCGGCGGTGTCCTCTCCGCCGCGCGGACTTGGAGGCGACGCCGCCGGCGGCGGCTTACGGCCCTTGCGCAGCGCCATCCCGAACGCGAGCACCGCCCCGATGACCTGGACGAGCAGCACGACGAGCGCGAACGGCGTCGGGCGCTTGGCGGCGTGCAGCAGCAAGATCGGCTCCAGCACCGCCACGGCGCCGATCGCGATCAAAAACGCGGTCCGCTTGAGCGCAAGCATGTACTGGACGGCGAGATAGGTCGCCGCCAGGACCGTGAACGCGGCGCCGAGCGGCAGCAGCGAGCTTGACGCGATCGCACGCTTCTGGCCGAAGACGGCCGACAGCAGCGGGTGGGCGGCGAACGCGAAGATCAGCAGGCACGGGATCGCGCAGACGGCCACGATCGCGAGCGCTCCGAGCAGCACGGGCCGCGTGTCCTCGCCCGCCGCCCGCCGCCGCGACGCCTCGGGGACGAGGTAGAAGCCGGCGCCCATCGCGACCCAGATCAGGACCTTGGCGGCGACCGCGGTGACCGCGTAGGCGCTCGCGACGTTGGTGTTGAACTGGTGCTTGGCCGTGATCAGGTCGATGTTCTGCAGCAGCTGGATCACGGCCAGGCCCGCGATCGCCACCCACGCTCCCCAGACGTGGCGACGCAGCCCGATCGCAGGCTCGAGCTCGCTCCGGGAGGAGAGCAGACCCGGCAGCCTGCCGGTGCCGCCGAGCCGCTGCTCGAGGCGCCACCAGCAGTACAGCGACATCGCGATGTAGGACAACAGCGAGCCGAGATATGCCCCGCCGATGCCGAGGCCGGCGAGCACCAGCACCGCACCGCCGATCAGCCGCGAGCCCTGCTCGCCGACCAGGCTCAGGCCGACGCTCTTGTAGTCACCGATTCCCTGCAGCGCGCCGCGCAGGATCGAGACCTCGAGGTACATGCAGCCCGCCGGCAGGCCCGCCGCGGCCGCCCACGCGTGGCTCTTGACGCCGACCAGGTCGGCGATCGGCTGGCGAAGAAGGATCGAGACCACGGTCAGGGCGAGCGTCACGAGCATCAGCGTTCGCGTCCAGCGCTCCATCGTCGCCAGCAGCGCCTTGCCGACGCCGAGGTGACCGAGCACCGCCTCGCGTGCGGTCGCGACCTGCATCGCCTGGCCGAACACGGTCAGGATCAACAGGTAGCTGACGAGCGCCGCGAGCGAGCCGTAGTCGTTGAGCAGCCGAGCGAAAACGACCGACGACACGAGCGCGATCACGTTGTTGGCGATCATCGCGCCGGCGAGGCCGACGGCCTTCGCGGTCTCGGAGTCGCGCAGGTCGCGCAGCGACGTGGGTGCCCCGTCTCCGCCGCCGGTAATTCGCGCGGTCAGCAGCGCGATCCGGCCTGGGGGCCGGTCAGGCGTCGGAGCAGTCATGACGCCCGTGACGGTAGCGAACCGGGCGGTGGCTCCGTTCTACAGTGTCGATTGTGCAGGGCCAGTTTCATTCCAGCAGCGCTGCCGAAACCGAGGCTATCGGAGCGCGGTTGGCGGCCGGGCTGGGCGCGGGCGATGTCGTCCTGATCGAGGGCGAGCTGGGAGCGGGCAAGACGACGCTGGTCCGCGGCGCTGCGCGCGCGCTCGGGGTCACCGGTCCAGTGACGAGCCCTACGTTCACGATCGGGCAGCGCTATCCCGCGCCGGTCCCCGTCTCGCATATCGACCTCTACCGGGTCCCGGGACTCGCCGGCGAGGACCCGGACCTGCTCGCCGACTACCTGCGTGACGACACGGTGGCGTTCGTCGAGTGGCCGGCCGGCGGCGAGCGCGCGATCGAGGGCTTCGCCCGGATCGCGACGCGGATTCGGCTCGAGCACGCCGGCGG
>DATNKY010000049.1:0-13639 GCA_035603155.1 Solirubrobacteraceae bacterium | reverse complement strand
ATTCGCGCAAGGCTCTGCGCGGTCTGGATGTCGGCAGCCACGTAGATCAGGTTGCCGTGGGCATCAACGCCGACTCCCGAACGCCAGACGCGCACCGCGTTACCAAGCGTCGCGCCCCACAGTGAGACATTGGACAGGGCGGGGTTCAGCCGTCCGTTGGCCACAATCAGCGGCAGGTTCTGGCGCGCGAACGTGATCCCCGGACCGGGATCGGGGCCGCCGGTCCACGTCCGGACGTCGACGGTGCCATCGCCGGAGCCGATCAACGTCGCCTGCCCGTCTCTCAGAGGTGCATACACGTGACCACGCGAGAAGAAGCCGCCGCCCGAGTCCTCGAGTTTGAAGCCACTGTTGAATGCCGCCAGCAGACCGGAGCGCAGCTGGCCCGGTACCTCCGCCTCCCGGCGGCCATCGTTGGGAGGCTCGTAACGGCCTTGGTACAGCACAAGCCGTGTCCGCGTGTGGTCGATCCAAGCGACGCCGGCGACCATCTGGGGGTAACTCGGATCCGGCCGGAATGTCGTGACCAAAACAGGGGCTGCGCCATGGACCACCGGCCCGGTTGCCCGCCATCGGCCCTCACCCGGTAACGCCGGTGTGATCACCGGGGCGATCCGGGGCGGCGCATCGCGTGCCACCTCAACCGGAACGCGCGCGGCGACCTGCGGCAATCGCTTCAGTGGTGGGCCGCCAGTCGAGGGCGCATTGAGCGAGTAATAGACGCTCTCGATCTCCGACACCAGGCCGGCAGCCCCGTTGTCGCGCAGCCACTCGACCGAGCGTACCCCGAGTGAGACGTTCGACGGCTTCGTCATCGCGCCCCAGAACGAGACCACAAGGTCAAGCAGCAGGATCACCGACGCCAAGACGATGATCCGCCGAGCACGGAAGTGAATTACAGCCGCTGGCGAACCGGCCCGCAAACGGGGTGGCGATGGCGGACGAGCACGTGTCACGCCAGAACTTGAACCATCTTGCGCCCGCAAGCGCGCCAGCCGGTCGCGACGCTCACGGCCACTCTCATAGGCGAGGATCCGTTCCTCGTAGCGTTTGACCGCCTCACTGCTGGGGTTGACCATTTTGCCTCTTAGCGCGTTTCGACTTACCGCCGGCGGGTCCTTGCTGGCCGGCGGGCCTGATGAGAGCTTTCTAAGGTCACAGGGAGACACGAGCGAAGGAGTCTCGGCTGTTTGGACTCAGGTGCCGGATGAAGCACGGTTGGTGTCGGCCAACACAGTCGTCGGACGCCTCCGTTTGACGTTGCAAACGAGGCACGATGTGTGAGAGATCGAGTGGCTCTCTCGTGCGGACGACCCTACTGGCAGCCTTGGAGAGTGTCACTATATGCAGGCCACACTAATCCTGAGAGTGTCCTCACGGATCTCACAGGCTCTCGTTATGTAAGGCACATACGTTGCCGCGCATGGAGTCTGTAGACGCGTGGCGTGTGCCCCTGCGCGACGGACGCCGCACTCGCGCGGGCGCCGCGATCGCGACGATGCGTCCAAAGCAGTGGATCAAGAACGCGCTGGTGATCGCCGCGGCAGGCGCGGCGGGCGCGCTTGGCCACGACGACACCCCGGGGCGCGTGACAGTCGCTTTTGCGGGCTTCTGTCTGCTGGCATCCGGGATCTACGCGATCAACGACGTCCGCGACGCTGAGGAGGACCGCCGCCATCCTCGCAAGCGCTTCCGGCCGGTCGCCGCGCGCGAGCTCGAGCCGCGGTTCGCGGCCGCACTCGGCGTATCGACGCTGCTTGCCGGGATACTTTTGTGCGCCGCGATTGAGCCGTTGCTCGCCCTTGTCGGCGCAGCTTACGCTGCATTAACGCTGTCCTACACGCTCGTATGGCGGCGCCTGATCGTGTTCGACATCTTCGCGGTCGCGGGCGGGTTCGTGCTGCGCGCCGTGGCTGGCGGCGTCGCGGCGCCCGTGACGCTGTCGCGCTGGTTCTTGCTCGTCGTAACCGCCTCGGCGGTGTTCGTGGCCGCCGCCAAGCGCTACGCGGAGCTGCGCCGGACAGACGGCGGCCGGGAACGGCGCCGGCGGGTGCTCGACTCCTACACCCCAGAGGCGCTCCGGCTGATCATGGCCGGCGCCCTGACAGTCGCACTGATCGCGTACTGCATGTGGGCGTTCACGCTTCCAGCTGTCCACGGTATCCCGTGGCGGCCGTTGACGGTCATCCCCTTCGCTGCCTGCCTGCTCAGGTACGGCGGCCTCGTGCGACGCGGAGCCGGTGAGGCGCCCGAGGAGCTGCTGCTGTCCGACCGGCCGCTGCAACTCGCAGGAGTGGCGTGGCTCGCGCTGTTCGCGCTCGAAGTCCATGCGGCCAGCTGACGCGACGCTCAGTGCTGATAAGTCCGCCGACGCGCACCGTGGTCAGCGGATGGCGCGAAGCGAAGTCGCAACCGCGTCGATCGCTCGGTGGGCGACGTGGATGAGTTGCGGGCCGCGCTTCAGCTCTGCTGCGACGGAAACCCACCTGCCGCTGATTTTCGCGATCCAGCGGCAGCTGTCGCGGGCGCGCGATCGGAGGCTCCTTCTGTGAGGACGCGCGACATCCTGCTGGTCGATCTCGGCATCGCGATCGCCGCGGCGGTCATCGTCCTGGCGATCACTCCCGGGCTGGCCGTCGCGGCGCTGGTCGCGATCTTCGTCCTGGTTGCGTGCGTATTCAGCTTCAGACGCGAGTCGCGACGCCGACGACGCGCCCGAGCCGCCTCGCGGAGCAAGAGGCGGCCCGACCGGCGAGCCGCTACACGATCTAACCACCGAAGCAACCGCACATGAGCGCGGCAGGTCACGCGGCCCGGGTCCACGCGCGCGCATCGTCAGCTGTCGTACCCGAACGAGCGGTCATCACGTGGCACGTTCGCCGCGGGCTTGCTTGCCTGTGCTCGGCGAGGGAGGTCGGTGGTCAGCGTTCAGTGGTGCTGATGTGACCTGGCTGGGGCGAGCCGGAGGGAGCTAAGTTGTACCTGTGAGTTGTGCACTGGTGAGCTTGAGCGGCCCGCTATCCGCCAGCCTGCACCGGGGCCCTGGAATGATCCGGCAGGCTAGCTGCGGACTACGACCGTCGGGTAACCGCGTCCTCGTTGGGATGACCTTCGCCGTGCCCCGGGGAGCTCGAGCTCGAACTGGGCGCCGCCGCCGACGGCTGTCTCGACCCGGACTCGACCTCCGTGCGCGTTAGCGATCGCCTGTACGATCGCCAGCCCGAGCCCGGCACCTCCACCGGCGCGGTTGCGGGCCCGGTCTGTGCGGTGGAGTCGTTCGAAGATTCGTTCTCGCTGCTCCTGCTCGATGCCCGGCCCGTTGTCGCTAACGGCAAACCTGATCCAACCGGCGGGCAGCAGCGTGACCTCTAGCCGGACCAGGCCGGCTTGGTTTACGGTGTGTTCGATCGCGTTGCGCAGCAGGTTGCGCAGAGCCTGCGCCAGGCGATCGGGGTCGACCTCGAGGCTCGCGGGAGGAATGGTCGAGAGCTTGAACTCGCGGTCGGCGCTCGATGTGACGCCGCACCACAAGTCGGTGACGAATTCGGGGACGTCGATCGTCTGGAGCTGCAGGAAGTCGTTGCGTTCTGATTGGGAGAGGAAGAGCATCTCGTCCACGAGCCGTGCGGTCCGGGCGACCTCCTCGGTGATTAGTCGCTGGACTCGTTGGATCGCCTCGGGAGGAGGGTCGGGTTGGGCTGCGAGCACCTCGATCTGCCCGGCGATCACAGTCAGCGGGGTTCGCAGCTCATGCGAGGCGTCGGCGACGAAGTCGCGCTGGGCGCGGAATGCGGCGTCCAGCCGATCGAGCATGTGGTTGAAGGAGTGGGCGAGTACGTGGATCTCGGAGCCCGCCCTGTCCGGCGGATGCATGCGGGGCTGCAGATCGCCGTGATCCACGCGGGCGGCCACTTTGGCCATCCGGCGCAACGGCAGTGACACCGATGCGCCGGCGAGGTAGGACGCGATCAGCACGAGGACGAGCGCGATCGCGCCGGCGATAATGAACGAGCGAGCAAGGCTTCGGCCAGCGCGGGTCACGACGATCAGCGGTTCCCCGGCCCCGACCCGGACCCGCACGCCGGACGCGTCGACGATCCGCTGGTCTACGCGGATTTCGCCGAGGTCGGGAGCGCGGCGGGTCGAGAGCCCGACCGGGCCGCCCAGCAGCGCGTGTCCCTCGGTGTTCTCTTGTTGCTGCTCAGCCAAGGTCTCCCCGTTCTCGGGGTGGTCGGATCCAAACAGCTCGAGGTGATTGCTCAGCGTTGGCTGGCCGGGTACCACGGCAAACAGCAGCGAGGATGTCGCATTGAATGGCTGTGCGCGGATGTAGCGACGAACCGCCCGTGCTAGCGCCAGTGGCGAGTTCTCGCGCAGTGCGCGGACCGCCTGGGAGAGTTGCGAGACATCGCCGGCGACGTCGGTGTCAATTTGTGCTCGCAGGTCAGTGGTCGCGCGCTCATAGATGACGACGAGCATCGCGCCACCGACCAGGATCAGCACGCCAGTGACCCAGGCGACAAGCCTCCACCGCACGCTCGCTTTGCGGCTCAAGCTTGCGTCCGCAATTGGTAACCGAGCGAACGTACTGTGCGAATCGGGGCCTCGTCCCCGTTGCGACCCAGCTTACGCCGCAGATAACCGACGTAAACGTCGACGATGTTCGTGCCCGGATCATGCTCGTATCCCCAGACGTCCTGCAGGATCCGCTGGCGGGAGAGAACTCTGTCAGGGTTGTGCAAGAAGTACGACAACAGATCAAACTCGGTGACCGACAGTTGCACCGGCAGTCCGTGATACCGGACCCGCCTGGTCAGCAGATCAAGCTCGATGCTGGCGTGCCGCAGGGTGGTGGTTGGAATCTGCCGTGCCGCCCGAAGCTGGGCGCGAATCCTGGCCTCGAGCTCGGACAGTGCGAACGGCTTGACGATGTAGTCCACAGCACCGGCCTGCAGACCCTCGATCCGATCCCCAAGCTCGCCACGAGCGGTCAAGACGATCACTGGCAGGCCCGGGCGGTGTTCGACGAGTTCCGCGAGGATCGTCGCGCCACTTCGCTTTGGGAGCATCAGGTCCAGAACGACTAGGTCGACACCCGCGGCTAGCGCTGCTCGAAGTCCCGATTCGCCGTCGAGCGCGCAGCGTACCTGCAAGCCTTTGGCCTGCAGCCCGTTGTAGATGAAGTCGACGATCCGGGGCTCGTCCTCGATCACCACGACGTGACCCATGCGCCCATCGTAAGGGCCGGTTCATCGCTGCAAACCGGGAACAAGAGAGTTCTCATCGAGGGATAAGCACGGCTTTAGCGCCCGCGCTGAGCCGAGTGCATGCCAGTCACCCCAAAGAGCCTGGACTCCGCTCGACGCGACGCCACCCTGCGGCGCCTGCGTGTCCGCCGACGGCACCTCGGCGACCGGGATGGTAGTGCTCATGTTCATATTCAAGGTGCTGGCTGCCAACGCGTTGGCCGGGCACAAGCGGCCGCTGACGCGGTTGCCCCAGCGTGCGGCAACCCGGTCCTGGTCAAACGTCGCTGAGGCAAGCGTGGGGCAGCGGAGGCGCAGTCTGCAGACAATCTGGACGCATGTCGTGTTCCCGGCCGGCGCGCGGTTGCAGTGTCAGCCGATCGCTGTTCCAAAGAGGTGCCCGATGCCGTAGGTGAAGGCGAGGCCGAGCGCTCCTCCGATGACCATCCGCGTGACGGCGCGGCGGACATTGCTGGCACCAAGCCGGGCGCTGAGGGCGCCGGTCAGCGCCAGCGCCATCAGGACAGCGACAAAGGTCACCGGGACCCGGAGCCCGGCCGGCGGCAGCAGAATGGCCAGCATCGGCAGCAGAGCGCCGGACATAAACGAAACCGCTGATGCGCCGGCGGCCTGGACGGGGCTCGGGATGTCACCAGGGTCGATGTGCAGTTCGGCGTCTAGATGAGCGGCTAGGGCGCCATGGGCGGAGAGCTCGTCAGCGACCGTGCGGGCGGTGGCGGGGGAAAGGCCCTTGGCTTCGTAGAGCGCGGTCAGCTCGGTCAGCTCACTCTCCGGGGAGTCGGCGAGTTCGCGTTTCTCCTGCGCGATCTGCGCGCGTTCGCTGTCGCGCTGGCTGGAGACCGAAACGTACTCACCTAGCGCCATCGACACGGCCCCACCGACCAGGCCGGCCAGTCCGGCGGTGAAGATGGGACCCCGAGCCGATGTGGCCCCCGAGACCCCGATGACAATCGCCGCGACCGACACGATCCCGTCATTGGCGCCCAGCACCCCGGCCCGCAGCCAGTTCAAGCGCCCCGCGCTGCCCCCAGAATGCGGCTCCGAGGGGTGAGTAGGTCGACCGCCCTCGGCCGCTTGAACCTGAGCGACCGAGGGCATCGCCTCATCAACACTCATCCCTCGGGCGCGACGACTACGGTTAGGCACTGCTCAGGCTCAGTACAGGCACCGTGGCTTTCCTGCTTCTCCTGGACCTCGCAACGGACGGCGTGACCCGACAACGCGTCGCACGCGACCAGATGAGCCATCATCGCCCGATCACGCTGGATCGCTCGTCGGCAAAGCTTATTCGGCGATCACGCTCGTGTGATCGACAACGCCCCGCGGCGCGCCGTCAGCGGGCCCGCGCCAGTGGTACGACCTGCCGTCCATGAGCGAACTCTCACTCCTGGCATAGCTTCTCCCGGCCGGCGACCCGCCAGACCAGCAGTCGATGGTCGGGTTCTCTCCGAGAGTGCCGAGCAAATCGTCGCCACGTGAACCCACTCTGGCTGGCGACAGCGAGCTCCGCGCTCGCCGAAAACGATCGGATCCCGCCGAGCGTCTGTCCCATGGCCAGTCTCGGAGGATCAGCCCGACCGCCGTCCGGATGATCGCTTCTGCGATTGAGTTGGTGTCACAGCTGCCAGTGCAATGGCGACGTCGCGGCTGCGCATTCGTGCGCCAACTTAGGCCTGCCCCATCTCGTGGGCGTGGCCGCCACTCGTCGCGGTCTTCTTGGAGGCTTGCCGGGCGTGCTTCGACTCTGATCCGCTGGAGACTCGCACCACCGTCTTGGAGTCAAGCAACCCAGTTGCTTTTACCCGGTTGCGTTACCTCGGCTGAACTGGAATCCAAATTATCGGTATTACCAGGAGTTTCCAATGGAGCCAGCCGGGATCGAACCGGCGACCTCCTGCTTGCAAAGCAGGCGCTCTCCCAACTGAGCTATGGCCCCGCAGGCTGTCGAGTTTAACGTCGCGGGCGCGGAGGTCCGGCGAGCAGCAGGCTGAGGTAGCCGTCGGCGATCTGAGTCGGGCGAAGGCGTCCGCGGGGCTGGTACCACTGGGCGGTGTGGTTGACCATTCCGAGCAGCGCGGCGAGCGCGAGACGCTTGTCGAGATCCGCAGGCCCGGTCGCGTCGGCTGCATCGAGGGCGTGCTCGACGAGGCGTTCGAAGGCCTTGCGGCTGTCCCGCACGCCGCGCCACTGAGCGCCGGACTCGATCGCGTGGCGCTCCTGTTGGAAGACGAGCACGTGGTTGCGGTGCTCGATGACGTTGGCGACCCAGAGGCGGACCAGCGAGCGGAGCTTCTCGCGGGGCGGACCGTCGCCGAGCGTGATTTCTCGCGCGCGGGAAAGGAGGGGCTCCATCAGCTGGTCGCAGATGTTGATCAGCAGCTGCTCCTTGCTGCCGAAGTAGTGGTAGACCGCGCCGGTGGCGAGACCCATCGACGAAGCGAGGTCCTGCATCGTCGTCTGGTCATAGCCACGGTCGGCGAACACCTTGGCGGCGGCGTACACCATCTCCGCGCGCCGGCGGTCATAGCGCTCCTGCAGCGCGGGGCGAGTGGGTCGGCCGGCCATCCGGTAATAGTAGACCGAGCGGCCTCTAATTATCCGAATCAAGGTTCGGACTCCGAATCAGCAGTCGGTACAATCTGAAGGATGCTGTTCGACCTCGACGACGACACCGCACTGCTTCAGCGCACGGTGCGGGAATTCGCCGCCGCGGAGGTGGCGCCGGCAGCCGGCGAGCTCGACCGAACCAAATCGTTCCCGTACGAGATCGTGGCCAAGATGGCGCAGCTCGGCTGGATGGGGATCCCATTCCCAGAGTCGGTGGGCGGCTCGGGCGGGACCACGCTCCAGTACGCGATCGCAGTCGAGGAGCTGACCCGCGCCGATTCGAGCGTGGCGATCACGATGTGCGCGCACACGTCGCTGGGCACTCAGCCGATCTACCTGTTCGGCTCCGAGGCGCAGAAGCAGGAGTGGCTGCCGAGGCTGTGCGCGGGAGAGGTGCTCGGCGCATTCGGGCTAACCGAGCCCGAGGCCGGCTCGGACGCGGGCAACACCCGCACGAGAGCCGAGCTCGTCGACGGCGAGTGGGTGATCAACGGCGCCAAGCAGTTCATCACCAACGCCGGCACGGACATCTCCGGCTTGGTGAGCATCACCGCCCGGACGGGCGAGGACGAGATTTCGAACCTGATCGTTGCCAACGGCACGCCGGGTTACGAGCAGGCGGAGCCCTACCGCAAGATGGGCTGGAACGCCTCCGACACTCGTCCGCTCACGTTCACCGACTGCCGCGTTCCCGCCGAGAACCTGCTCGGGCATCGTGGCCAGGGCTTCAGGCAGTTTCTCGAGGTGCTCGACATCGGGCGGATCGGCGTGGCCGCGATGGGCGTCGGGCTCGCGCAGGGCGCGCTCGACGAGGCGCTCGCGTACGCGAAAGAGCGCCGCGCATTCGGCAAACCGATCTCGAAGTTCCAGACGATCCAGGCCAAGCTCGCCGACCTCGCGACCGAGATCGAGTCCGCGCGCCTGCTGACCTACAAGTCCGCCTGGCTCAAGGATCAGGGTCGCCCGTTCGGGCTCACCGCCGCACAGGCGAAGCTCAAGACCGGACGCCTCGCGGTGCGCGCCACCGAAGAGGCGGTTCAGATCCACGGCGGCTACGGATTCATCGAGGAGTACCCCGTGTGCCGGTTCTATCGTGACGCGAAGATCCTGACGATCGGCGAGGGAACCGACGAGGTGCAGCAGATGGTGATCGCCAGGGCGCTCGGCGCCTGACAGGGAACGCACCCGCGATGAACGGCCCCGCACGCCCCCAGGTCACGCAGGCGCGAATTCGCGAAGTCGGCCCGCGGGACGGGTTTCAGAACGAGCCGGAGATCCTCCCGACCGACGTCAAAGTGCAACTCATCAACGCGCTCGCGCGGACCGGGCTGCCGCGGCTCGAGGTGACGAGCTTCGTTCGCTCCGACGTGATCCCGCAACTGGCGGACGCGACCGCCGTGCTCGAGCGGATCGATGTGCCGCCGAGCGTCAGCCGGAGCGTCCTCATCCCGAACGAACGCGGACTCGAGAACGCGCTCGCGGTGCGTGACCGGTTCGACGAGATCAACGTGTTCCTGTCGGCATCTGAGACCCACAACCGCAAGAACGTCAACCGCTCGATCGAGGAGTCGCTGACGGGGCTCGAGCGAGTGCTCGACCGCGCGCGCGAGGCGGGGCTGCGCTGCGAAGGTGTTATCAGCGTCTCGTTCGGCTGCCCCTACGAGGGTCGCGTCGACCCGGAGCGCGTGTTCGCGATCGGATCACGGCTTGCCGCCGCGGGCGCGGAGGAGATCGGGTTCGGCGACACGACCGGAATGGCCAACCCGGTCCAGGTACGCGCGTTCTTCGAGCGAGCACGCGAGGCCCTCCCCGGCGTCGAGCTGACGGCGCACTTTCACAACACCCGCGGTCAGGGTCTGGCGAACGTGTACGCGGCGCTCGAGGCGGGAGTCTCGTCATTCGAATCGAGCTTCGGCGAGCTCGGGGGGTGCCCGGTCCCGCCCGGCGCGACCGGCAACATCGCGACCGAGGACCTGGTCTCGATGCTGGACGAGATCGGGATCGAGACCGGGGTCGACCTCCCGGCGCTGATCGAATGCGCTCGTTTGCTGCAACGCCACCTGGGTCGCGAGCTCGGCAGCCACACGCTGGTCGCCGGCCCGGTCGACTGGCAGCGCTGATGTTCGAACGCGTGCTGATCGCCAACCGCGGCGAGATCGCGCGGCGGGTGATCAGAACCTTGGGGCGCCTCGGAATCCGATCGATCGCCGTCTATGCGCCAGGGGACCGGCACGCTCCACACGTGCGCGAGGCGGACGAGGCGGTGCCCGTCTCCTCGTATCTCGAGATCGAGGAGATCATCGCCGCGTGCGCGCGCGGCGGCGCAGAGGCACTGCACCCCGGTTACGGCTTTCTGTCCGAGAACCCGGCGCTCGCTCGTGCCTGTGCGGCGGCAGGCGTTGTGTTCGTCGGTCCGCCGCCACACGCCAGCGAGTTGATGGGTGACAAGGTCCGCGCCAAGGACGCCGCCGCGCGTGCCGGAGTGCCGGTTGTACCGAGCTACACGGAGGCCGAGGCGCAGGCGCCCGACGCGATTTACCCGCTGATCGTCAAGGCGGCGGCGGGCGGCGGGGGCCGAGGCATGCGCGTGGTCGAGTCCCCGGCCGATCTGCAGCGCGCACTCGAGTCCGCGCGACGCGAGGCCAAGGCAGGGTTCGCGGACGAGCGCGTGTTCATCGAGCGGTTTCTGCCCCACGCGCGACACATCGAGGTTCAGGTGCTGGCAGACACCCATGGCAACGTGCTCCACCTCGGCGAGCGTGAATGCTCGCTGCAGCGCCGCCACCAGAAGGTGATCGAGGAGTCACCATCTCCAGCGGTCGATGGCGAGCTGCGGAACCGGCTGGGCGAGGAGGCAGTCGCACTCGCCAGAGCAGCGGGTTACGTCAACGCGGGCACGGTCGAGTTCATCGCCGATGCGCACCGGCCCACCGACCACTACTTCCTCGAGATGAACGCGCGACTGCAGGTCGAGCACCCGGTCACCGAGCTCGTCATCGGCCTGGATCTCGTCGAACAGCAGTTGCGGATCGCGGCCGGAGAACCGTTGGGGATCGAACAGCAGGACGTGGAGCTCAGCGGGCACGCGATCGAAGCACGGATCAACGCCGAGGACGCGACGCGCGACTTCCTGCCGAGCGCGGGCCGCGTCCTGAACTACCGCCGGCCGACCGCCGCGCGGGTCGACGATGCGATCGAGATCGGGACCGAGATCGATACGACATACGACTCGCTGCTCGCCAAGGTGATCGTCCACGGGCCGGACCGGGCCACCGCGCTCGCAGAGCTCGAGCGCGCGCTGTCGCAGACCACGATCCTGGGCGTCATGACCACGACCGGATTCCTGCGCTCGCTGATCGCTACGGCCGACGTGCGCGCCGGCCGGCTCGACACCGGTCTGATCGGGCGCGTGCACCCGCTGCCCGAAGGCCCGGCGATCGACGCCGTCGCGCTGGCCGCCGCGGTGATCTCGGCGGAGCTGCTGCGCGAACAGGGTGGCGACGATCCCTTCGGGCGCGTGGACGGCTGGCGACTCGCCGGACGCCGCGCCAGCTCGTGGTGGCAGCTGTCGATCGGATCGCGTGAGCAGGTCGAAGTCGAGCTACGCGAAAGCGGGCAGCACGACCCACAGCGGACCGGACCGAGCACATTTGCGATCACAATCGCCGGCGAACGCAACGAGTGGGCCTACGCGCGCGACGGCGACACGTTGTGGCTTGGAACCGACGGCTGGTCGTGGCCGGTGCGCAGGCAGAGCAGCGCCGCGGCAGAGCAAGTCCAAAGCGACGGTGATCTGCGGGCACCGATGCCCGGACAGGTGCTGCTCGTGCCGGCGACGGTCGGCGACCGGGTCCAGGTAGGCGACCCTGTGGTCGTACTCGAGTCGATGAAGATGGAGCTCGTGATCGCCTCGCCGGTCGACGGGCTCGTGGCCCAGCTCAACGTCGCCGCCGGCGAGAAGGTCGCGGTGGACCAGCCGCTCGCCCGAGTCGAGCCGACAGCATGATTCTGCGGTCCAAGCTGAACCCCGCCTCGGACGAGTTCCAGGAGAACATGCGCGCCAACGAGGCGCTGGTCGGCGACCTGCGCGAGCAGCTGGACCGGGTCGCGCTCGGCGGCGGCGACCGCGCGCGGGAGCGTCACGTCGGTCGTGGCAAGCTGCTTCCGCGCGATCGGGTCGACCGCCTGCTCGACCCGGGCTCGCCGCTCCTCGAGCTATCGCCGATGGCGGCGCACGGCCTCTACGACGATGAGGCGCCCGGCGCCGGGATAATCACCGCGATCGGCGTCGTCAGCGGTCGCGAGTGCGTGATCGTGGCCAACGACGCGACCGTCAAGGGAGGCACCTATTACCCGATGACGGTCAAAAAGCACCTGCGCGCGCAGGAGGTCGCGCTCCAGAACCGGCTGCCGTGCATCTATCTGGTGGACTCGGGCGGGGCATTCCTGCCGCGCCAAGACGAGGTGTTTCCTGACCGCGAGCACTTCGGACGGATCTTCTTCAACCAGGCGACGATGTCGGCGTCCGAGATCCCACAGATCGCCGCCGTGCTCGGCTCATGCACGGCCGGCGGCGCGTACGTCCCGGCGATGAGCGACGAGAACGTGATCGTCCGCAACCAGGGAACGATCTTCCTCGGCGGGCCGCCGCTCGTGAAGGCGGCCACAGGTGAGGAGGTGACCGCCGAGGAGCTAGGCGGCGGTGACCTGCACTCGCGTAAGTCAGGCGTCACCGATCACCTCGCGCAGGATGACCGGCACGCGCTGCAGATCGTTCGCGAGATCGTCGCGACGTTGGCGCCCAAGCAGCCGCCGCCATGGCAGCGCCGGGCGTCCGAGCCACCAGCGGTGGATCCCGAGAGCTTGCTCGGAGCGGTACCGACCGACGTGCGCAAGGCGTATGACGCCCGCGAGATCGTCGCTCGGATCGTCGACGGCTCGCGACTGCACGAGTTCAAGGAGCTCTACGGGACGACGCTCGTGACCGGGTTCGCGCATATCCACGGCCATCCTGTCGGGATCCTCGCCAACAACGGGATCCTGTTCTCCGAGAGCGCGCTCAAGGGAGCGCACTTCATCGAGCTGTGCGACCAGCGGCGGATTCCGCTCGTGTTCCTGCAGAACATCACCGGCTTCATGGTCGGCCGCGACTACGAGGCCGGCGGGATCGCCAAGCACGGCGCGAAGATGGTCACCGCCGTGTCCACCGCCCGGGTGCCGAAGTTCACAGTCATCGTGGGCGGGTCGTTCGGAGCCGGCAACTACGGGATGTGCGGTCGCGCCTACTCTCCGCGCCTGCTGTGGATGTGGCCTGGCGCGCGGATCTCGGTGATGGGCGGCGAGCAGGCGGCGACCGTGATGACCGAGGTCGGCCAACCCGAGACCGGCGCCGCGCTGCGCGAGCAGTACGAACGCCAGGGGCACCCGTATTACGCGACCGCACGGCTGTGGGACGACGGCGTGATCGACCCGCGCGACACGCGCGACGTACTCGGGCTCGGGCTCTCCGCCGCGGCCAACGCGCCGCTGGCGGAAGTGCGCTACGGCGTCTTCAGGATGTAGCCACGTGCTCGGGCTTCGAGCCCGCCCCGAGCTCGAGGTCGATCCCGCGCGCACTCAGGTCAGGGACACCCCCGCCCGCGAGGCGCACTGCGTCGTGGCCCGCCAGACGCAGCAGGCTCGCAGCGAACGCCGCCCGGGCACCGGCCGCACAGGCGACCACCGTCGTGCGACCGTCAGCCGACGGCGGCACCGACGTGAGGTCG
>DATNKY010000436.1:0-2912 GCA_035603155.1 Solirubrobacteraceae bacterium | reverse complement strand
GGCTGTGAACGGATGCCTGCCGCGTTGCGCGCGCAGGGGCTCGCGGACGCTCTCGGCGTGATCGATGCAGGCAACCTGCAGGTCGTCGTGGCTGACCCCGTCCGCGATCGGGAGACGGGCGTGATCGGGTTGACGGACCTGCTCGGCCTGTCAGAGGTCGTGCGTGATGCCGTCTCGACGCATCTGACTGCGGGTCGCCGGCCGCTGCTCGTTGGCGGGGACTGCACGCTGCTGCTCGGGGTATGGGCGGCGCTCGCGCGAGTCCGCCCGGACGCCGGACTGTTGTTCGTCGACGGCCATCTCGACTGCTTTGATGGACAGACCTCTCCGACGGGTGAGGGGGCCGACATGGAGCTTGCCGCGCTGCTTGGGGTCGGACCGCCCCCGCTCGTCGGGTTCGCGGGTCGCGTCCCGGCGCTGTCAGACGAGCGGGTCGTTGTGCTCGGCCCGTTTGACGAGGACGACGCTCAAGCGCTCGGGGCGCCGAACCCTCGCCGGTTCGCGCCGCGGATGCCGATCGTCGTGATCGACGAGTTACAGCAGGACCCTTCTGGTCACACGACGCGAGCGGTCGCGCGGCTCACGGAGACCGCCGATGGATTCTGGCTGCATCTGGACCTCGACGTGTTGTCGGCATCCGCGTTGCCCGCCGTTGACTATGCCGACGAGCGCGGGCTCAGCTGGGAGCAATTGGGCGAGCTGCTCGGCGTTGGTCTCGGTTCCTCGCAGCTCATCGGTGCAAGCGTTGTCATCCTCAACCCAACGCTCGACACGAACGGCGCGGGCGCGCGCGGGGTGGTCCGGCTGCTCGCGGACGCGCAGGATCAAGCCCGACAAAACTAACTCGCCCCGCCGGTAGCGATATCGCAAAGATCAACGGAACCCACCGGGCTATCGAGGCACCGGCGCCAACCGGATCGCGTCCGGTTTGTCGCCACAACGGCCACGAAGATCTGGCTGCCGCTTCAGGGCTCAGAGTAGAAGTGGACCGCCGGCACCGCACCGTCATGACGTGGCTGCCTGTTCGTGAAGCGAGAAGTGTCAACGTGGCTCCGCGGAGACGGCGTCACGCGCGCGCGCCCCGTCGTCCGGCGGCCACCCGGTCGAGGATCAGCGGTCGCTGACCGGGGTGGCCGCGTCCCGCGCGGTGGCGAGCGCCGTGGCGAGCTGACCGAGCGCGTTCTATGACCGCGGGGCGCCAAGATAGTTAGCAAGCTCCTGGTCGAAAATCGCTCCCGCGGTTTCCAGCAGCTCGCGACCGGTCGGGGTGAACTCGAGGGTCGACGAGCGGCGGTCGTCGGGGTTGGGGTGCCGAACGCATCGACCGGCGGCCTCGAGACGGTCGACGGCCCGGCTGGCTCCGCCGACCGTGACTGCGACCGCGCGTGCGATGTCCTGCACGCGACATGACGGGGTCGAGGCGATGACCAGCATCGCGGTTCAAGCTGCCAACGCTGACGTTGCACTCCCGCAGCAGCCGCGCCGGCGAACACACCCCTCGTGACTTCCGGGCGCTCGAGATCGATCGCAAGCTGCGGTGCGCGGGGATCGCGGTTCGGTCGCTTGGGCATACTCATCTCACGATGGCCGGCGATCGTTTAGAGGAGATGAGCCTCAGGCAAGGCGTCCACGCAGTGAATGCTCCGCCAACGGCACGTCGGCGGTCGGGTTCCGGACAGCCTGGGTTCCCTGCTCGCGCGAACAGATGGCTACCGCGGCTTCGGTACAGTCACCGCGCGGCCTGCTGCTCATCGAGGAAGCGCTCAACGACGCCGCGCACGACGACGGCCATCGGGAACTTGTGCTCCTCACACCACGCCTTCAGGCGCTTGTACTGCTGTTCGGGAAAGCGCACCGGCATCGTCCGTAACGGGCCGGGTACGCCAAACGCGCCCGGCGATGGGCTGGGCACGGCGGCGCGTGCCATGAGTACCGCGGACACGGTGCCAGTCAGCTGCTCGGTCGGCGCAAGCTCGTCGGCGATCTCGCCCTCAGTGACACCGAGTTCGACCGCGATTTGCGCGGTCGGTTTGCCGTCGGCGAGTTGCTGGAAGATCTTGCCGAGCTGATCTGATCGGTAGCTGCGCTTGGCTAGGTCGTCTAGCACCGCGTGCAGAAGCTCAGGGTCGAGGCCGAGGAGATGTGAGAGTTCCTCGATCGTGGCGCCGGCGGCGAGCCGGTGCAGGATCAGCGCCGCGTCGCGCATCCCCCACGACGCCGATGAGCCCAGGTAAATCTGCGTGCCGGGGAATGTGGGCATCGGCGACGACCGGAGATTCAACGCACGGGTGTACTCGTCGCTCGTCATCGAGTCGGGAGCAAGCAAGCGATCGAGCAAGTCGAAAAGGACGGCGTCCTGCTCTCGCTCGGGAAGGGTGCGGATCGCCTTGAGCAACAGCCGCAACGTCCGATCCCACTTATCTGAGGTACCGCGAGCGATATCTCAAAAGATACCGCGAGGTCTCGTGATTTCAACCATCCAGCGTGAGGAACGCCGAACCCGGACACTCCTGCATCGTCGCCTTTCCGATCACGAGATCGGCACTGCTGCTTCGGCCAGCCGCCGACCCAGAGCGGGAGCTAGACCTCGGCCTATTGGCGCCCGTGACCTGGCCGCTGATTCGTGAAACCAGCAGCGTCCGGTGCCGTGGTGGGGCGCGTGCTGCTCGCCCGGACCAGGCGTGTGGGGTGAGGCTTAGCGGACGCTCGCAAATCACGCTAAGCGGTAGTGACCAGACTTTCTTCTAGTTGATCGGCGCGGGTGTCACGGGGGTGGGGGCAGTGCGCGACTCGATCAGCTTGAGCTTGGCGCTGTGCCCCGGCTGTCGGGCAAGCTCGGGCACGATCCTTACCTCGAGCCTGGGGTCGGCGACGCCGGCGCTCTGGAGTTTGGCACGCAACGTGGCGTCGAT
>DATNKY010000607.1:0-2474 GCA_035603155.1 Solirubrobacteraceae bacterium | reverse complement strand
CCGCCACCAGCAAGCCACGTGTCGGCCTTTCCGGTCCCGATCTCCTCTGGCTCCTTGACCACACCCAAGCCGAGGTCATCATCCTCCGCCCCGCACCACAAGAAACCCACTTCATCTCCACCGACAACCTCAAGGGCCACTTCTGATCCACGACCATTCCTCCACCTGGCAGCTCCGCCCTTGAACGTCAGCCGAGGCCCGCTCCAGCTTGAAAACGACGCGTCGACGCAGTCCTCGGCGGGACCCAACTCTTCTCCGCAAGCGCAACGCTGTGCCCGAACGGTCCGCACGCCGGTTTGGCTCCAAGGTAGGCGCCGTGCAAGTGGAGGGCAGAGATCGGCCAAGCCAGCCTATGCTCGCGCCAGAACTGATCGTCCGGCATCCGATGAGCTCGGTGCCCGTTTTTACGAACTTCCGGGCGCCTCACCGGTCGACCGAGGTCGCGCGCTGACTGCTGCTCGAGGTCAGCGCCCGACCGAAGGAGTAGTGACCGCCACGTGGCTCCTCGGGCGACGAAGGAGAACTGTGATCAGGCCGGCGGGCTGGCGGCCGAGCCTCATGCTGGCGGCGTCAAATCGACCCGCCCGGTCTGCCATGCTCGGCGACGTGCAGCTCTCAGTCAGATCCGCCGGGGCGCCCGACGCCGAAGCGGTCGCGATCTTGTACATGCGAGCGCGCAAGGCGGCTGCGGCAGCCGGGACCATTCCGCCGCCGGTCCACGACGACCGCGACACCGCAAAATGGATCGCGCAGGAGGTCATCGCAGCGCTCGACTGCTGGGTGGCCGAGACCTCGTTCGGCGCGCTCGTCGGCTTACTCGTGCTCGATCGAGATTGGCTTGAGCAGCTCTACGTCGATCCAGATCTAACCGGCCAGGGCGTCGGCGGGACGCTCCTCACGCTCGCCAAACGCGAGCGGCCGGACGGCTTGCGGCTCTGGACGTTCGTCTCCAATCTGGGTGCGCAACGTTTTTACCTACGGCACGGATTCCTTGAGGTCGAACGCACAAACGGTTCCAGAAACGAGGAGCACGCTCCAGACATCCAGTACGCGTGGCGCCCGTAGCGACCGATGCTGAGCGAGGTTGCCCGGGCCTTCTGCATTCAACCCGCCCGGGCCGCAAGCAGAACTCGAACCCTCCTGACTGCCTAGGCGACCAAGCGGCAGCCGGGGGCTTGCGGCCGACGTCGTAGCTGATGCTCTTGAGTCTTGTCGACTGTCCCGCGCCGTTAGGCCGCTGACGGCTCGCTGAGGCGCGTGCTGACCTCATCTCGGTTGACCTTGAGCACGTCAAGGAGCGCCGCGGTTGGGTCGGGTGGCGCGAGCGACAGCAAGGCGATCAGCACCCGCTCGCGCGACCACCGGGGCGATGGATCCCACGGCGCCCCCGAACCACGACGGTGGCGCCCGTCCTTACCGGCCTCCTCCATCGCGCGCTTGGCCACGGGCGTCATCGGCAGGTGGTCCGTCAAGACCGCCTTCACGATGGCCCGTCGCCCGCCGAGCGTCGGTTCGCGGGTTGGCACCGGCGGCGCGTCGAGCGGCCTGTCGATTCCAATCGCCACAAGCGCGTCGCGATCCATCGCATCCAGCGCCTCACGCGCCGTGCCTAGATCGCAGCCCAGCAGCTGCGCGACGTCGGGCTCGCGCAACAGCCCGAGCACGAGGTCCTCAGTACCGACGCGCCTGTTACCACGTCGACGCGCCTCCTCGCGCGCATACACGGCTGTCGCCCACGGGTTAAACCCGCCGACCTTGCTCGCTTTCGCCGTCATCATGAAACCCACTTTCCGTATTTGGCGTGCACCGATTGCCGGGTGATCCCCAGCGCATCGCCGATCTGCTGCCAGGACCACCCCTGACCGCGTGCGACCGCGACTTGGCGTGCCTCGACGCGCTCCGCGATCCGGTGCAGCGCCAAAGCGGCACGCAGTCCCTGCGCCGGATCCTCAGAGCCGACCGCTTCGGTGATCTCATCGATGTTCATGCTGTCAGCCTAGGCTGACAGCGTCGTCTTGTCAAGCCAAACTGACACGAGAGGCGCCGTCAGGGGAACCGTCCGCACGCCCAGGCGCTCGTGCCGGCGCGCGAGCATGAATGCGGGCCTCCGCGCGAGCATGCCAAAGCACGCGCTAATCCCCACGGGCAGGACCGGCGTGAGCCAATCGCCGGAACTGCCGCAATCACGAATCCTGAGCTGTGTCGCGAGCTGCGAGCCGTAGGCCGGAGAGTTCTCATAGGTCATCCTGGTGTTGCCTCGACCGCCGCCGGGAGAGGGCCAAGACTTCTCGCCCGGTGCAGGGCCTAGAGCAGACCAGCCCGTCCCGGCGGTGGTGAGGTGCCGCGGCAACAGGACGTAGCCCCTTGGTTGAGGGCCTGTCTATGAGGTCCCGCAACGGTACCTCTTGATCGGGGCGCTGTGAAGTTGGTCTTGACCGAAGGAGTTAGTGATGGGAAGTTACGCTGGCGTCGAT
>DATNKY010000536.1:0-3728 GCA_035603155.1 Solirubrobacteraceae bacterium | reverse complement strand
TCGTGCTGCGCCAGCCGATCTACGAGCGAGACCGACTTTCACCGCTGGACCCCGCGGCGCGGCTCGAGCTCAACGCTGAGAAGCTCACGGCATTCCCGGTCGGGTACCGCCATCTGGCTTACCTCCAGAGCGAGCTCGGTTTCGACGTCAAGCGCGACATGCCCGGGTTGACGGGCGACGCCGTACGGGAGCTGTACGCGCGGGGGGCCCAATGGCTGGCTGGGGGATGACCTTGGGAGATCTTCGTCGATATACGACCAAAATCCCCCAACAAGAGCCGCGATCGGGCTAAGAGGCGGCGGCGGCCGGGGTGCTCCCGCGGATCAGGTCGGCCGCCCGCTCGGCGATCATGATCACCGGCGCGTTCGTGTTCCCGCCCGTGATCTCCGGCATCACCGACGCGTCGACCACCCGCAGCCCGTCGAACCCGTAGACGCGCAGCGATGAGTCGACCACCGAGCCCATCGCGCACGTGCACGCCGGGTGATAGACGCTTTGCCCCGCGCGCCGCGCGAACGCGAGCAGATCCTCATCGGAATCCGAGTCCGGGACGCTGAACGGTGCCCGCTCGACGGCCTTCAAAGGCTCCTGCGCGGCGATCTCCAACGCCATCCGCATCCCGGCGAGCATGCTCGCCCGGTCATCGTCGGTCGTCAGGAAGTTGCACAGGATCCGCGGCTTCGAGTCGGGCAGCGGCGCGCGAAGCATCACGCGGCCGCGACTGGTGGGCCTGATCACGACCGGCCCGAAGCAGTACCCGTGGTCGCTGGGTGCGGTCAGCCCCTCGTCGAAGAACATCGATGGCGCGAAGTGAAACTCGACGTCGGGCGCGGGCACTCCCGGGCGCGCGCGGAAGAAGCCCGCCGCCTCGGGGATGTTCGAGGTCAGCGGACCGCGACCCTCCTCCAGCAGGGCGAAGTTCTCCGGCGTCGCGACTCCGAACAGCGACGGCTCGTCGGTCAGGTAGTTGACCTGCGCCATGCAGTGGTCCTGGAGGCCGTGGCCGACCGGCAGGTCCGAACGCATCTCGATCCCGAGCGGGGCGAGCTGGTCCTCGGGGCCAATGCCCGACAGCATCAGGAGCACCGGTGACTGGTAGGTGCCGGCCGTCAGCAGCACCTCGCGCTCGGCACCGACGAACTCGACCTTGCCGTCGCGGGCGATCTCGACCCCGACCGCGCGCTCGCCGTCGAACACGAGCCGCAGCGCGAGCGCGCGCGTCAGCACGGTCAGGTTCCCGCGATCGGCGCACGGGTGCAGGAACGCATCGGCGGTGCTGCACCGCATCCCGTCGCGCTGCGTGAGCTGGAAGCGGCCGACGCCCTCCTGGCGGGCGCCGTTGAAGTCGGGGTTGTGCTCGTGTCCGGCGGCGCGCGCGGCCTCGAGCATCGTGTCGACGAGCGGGTGCATCGAGCGGCTCTCGGAGACCGCCATCGGGCCGCCGGCGCCGTGGTATGCGTCCTCGCCGCGCTCGTTGTCCTCCGAGCGCCGGAAGTAGGGCAGGACCTCGTCGTAGCTCCACCCGTCGCATCCGCCCGCGGCCCAGGCGTCGTAATCGGCGCGGTTTCCGCGGATGTAGATCATCGCGTTGATCGAGCTGCAGCCGCCGAGCATCCGCCCGCGCGGCAGGTACAGACGCCGGCCGTCAAGGCCCGGCTCCGGCTCTCCGAGCAGGTCCCAGTCCCAGCTCGATTTGAACAGCGCCGGGAACGCCGCTGGAACATGGATCTCGGGCTGCGTGTCCGCGTCGCCGGCCTCGAGCAGCGCGACCGAGACGTCGGGATCCTCGGTCAGGCGGGCCGCCAGCACGCACCCGGCCGAACCTGCCCCGATGACGACGTAGTCAAATGTCTCATCCATTGCGGATCACCACCTTCATCACCTCGGTCGGATTGTCGATCGCGAACCGCAGCGCATCGGGCGCCTCCATGAGCGTGAACTCGTGGCTGATCAGCCGGGCGATCGCGTCGCCGTTGCGCTCGACGACCGCGACCGCCTCGGCGAAGTCGTCGGCATCGCAGCAGCTGACGCCGAGCACGTCGATCTCCTTCTCGGTCAGGCTCCCGATCCGCAGCGGCACCTCGGCCGTCGACATCCCGACCTGGACCGCCCGCCCGGCGGAGGCGACCATGTCGACCATCGCCCGCACGGCCGGCGGAACCCCGGTCGCATCGACCGCCACCGGCGGTCCCGCGCCGCCGCTCCAGCCTCGCGCCGCCGCCACCACCTCGTCGGCGGTGGTCCAGAGGATCGTCTCCGCGCCGAGCGCGCGGCTGAACTCGAGCCGCTGCTCCTGCACGTCGACCACGAGGACCTCGGCCCCGCGCTCGCGCGCGACCAGCGCTATGCACTGCCCGATCGGGCCGGCGCCGAGGACGACGACGCGCTCACCGGCGCTGATCCGCGCGCGGCGCACCGCTCGAACCGCGACCGAGACCGGCTCGGCCATCGCCGCGACCGCGGCATCGGACGTCTCGATCGGGAACACCTGCTCGTGGCCGGCGATCAGGCTCTCCTGCAGGCCGCCGTCGCGGTGGATTCCGATCAGCTCGAAGTTGTCGCACGCGTTCGGCCGTGCGACCGTGCACGGGTAGCAGAGCCCACACGCGTGCAGCGGCCACAGCGCGACGCGCTGGCCGACCTCCAGCCCGACGCGGCAGTCGCTCCCGAGCGCAGCAATCGTCCCGGCGACCTCGTGTCCCTGCACCCGCGGGAACTGCGATCCGCCCGCAGCGTCGGACAGCTCGCCGGCGAAGAAGTGGTAGTCCGAACCGCAGATGCCGACAGCCTCGGGCCGGACGAGCACCTCGCCGGGACCGGGATCGTCAGGATCGGGACGGTCGATCACCGAGATCGAGCCGACCCGCTCGGTGACGGCGGCGTGCATCGCCGGTCAGCCCCAGACCTCGGACGCCGTCTCGACGATCAGCTCGAGCTTGGCTACCTGGTCGTCGTAGGTGACGACGTTGCCCTCGACCGTGGATGAGAAGCCGCACTGCGGGGAAAGACAGAGCTGCTCGATCGGGACATAGCGCGAGGCGTCCTCGATCCGGCGCTTGAGCTTGTCCTTTGACTCGAGCTCGCCGCGCTTGGTCGTCACCAGCCCGAGCACCACCATCTTGCCCGGCGCGACGAACCGCAACGGCTCAAAGCCGCCGGAGCGTGCGTCGTCGTACTCGAGGAAGAAGCCATCGACATCGAGCCCCCCGAACAGGGCCTCGGCGACGAAGTCGTAACCGCCCTCGGCCGCCCACGAGGAGCGGAAGTTGCCGCGGCACAGGTGAGTCGTGACCGCGAGCCCGGCGGGTCGGCCGGCGAGCGCGTTGTTGATGTTGCGCACGTAGGTCTCGTGCAGGTGGGCCGAGTCCTCGCCGCGCTGCTCCATCGCGTCGCGCTGGGCGGGATCGTTCAGATAGGCGAGGCTCGTGTCGTCGAACTGGAGGTAGGTGCAGCCGAGCGCCGCGATCGCGCGCACCTGGTCGGCGTAGGCCGTGGCGAGGTCGGCCCAGAACTGGTCGACGTCGGGGTACACGCTCGGATCCAACGCAGCACGTCCGCCGCGGTAATGGACCATGTTGGGCGACGGGATCGTCAGCTTCGGCGTCACCCCGGCGTCGACGACTCCCTTCAGGAACTCGAAATCGTCGGCGAAGATCGTCTGCTCGAGGCGGACCCTGTCCGTGACCGCGATCGCGGCAGGCTTGAAATCGACCTCTCCATCGGCGTTG
>DATNKY010000335.1:0-5076 GCA_035603155.1 Solirubrobacteraceae bacterium | reverse complement strand
TCAGGCGTCGGTGGAGGTTCACGCCCATGTGCCCCACCGGTCGGTGTCCGGAGGTCGGCCTAACTCGCGGCCGTGGGCGCGCCGTCGACCCACTCGTGTTGCGCAGCGTCGCGCCCCGGCTCTACCGCGGCAGCGGGGTCTTCTACAGGCCGTTGCGCTGCGGCCGCATCCTCTACAAGCGCGGAGAGAAGGCACCGTTCACGATCACGGTGCGGATCACCTCCGCGGTCGACTTCGCCGGGGTGATCGTCGCAACGGCGATTCACGCCCGATACGTCGGTCACAAACGCATCAACCTGACGCGCTGCGTCCGCCCGCCGGCACGCGACTCGGCCGTCTACCGCGGGCAGGTCGTCCCGGCATAGAGGCCTGCGCCGCGGGCGCGGCGTGAGCACGAGACGCCCGGCGTCACGGGTGGGCGACCGGCGGTGCAACCCGCAGCGTGCCGAGCACACGATCGAGCACCGCAAGCTGACGCCGGCGGATCGCGCGCGGACCGGCCAGCACCACGTACAGGCATAACGGCCGTCCGTCGGCGGTGAAGAAGTGCTGCGCGCCGACCTGACCCGGCCGCGGATGGGCGAGCCGGGCGCTGCCGAACGCGGACGGGTCAAGCCTTCGCGGGATCCGCGAGGCCGAGAACAGACCCCTGCCGGGCTGCAGCCCGGCGCCAGGGAGGTACTCGACCAGCGCGATGAACGACGCAGCCGGCGGCATCGCCCCGGTGCTGTGATCTCCGAACTCTCCGTCGTTGAGCGCAAGGCCGAAATCGCCCGCGTGCAGCGTTGCATTGCCCCCGGCGCGTCTGAACACACGTCCGCTCCAGCCGCTCGGCAGTTCGATTCGCAGCCCGTGCGCGGCCAGGATCACGCGATCCCCCCGATCGCGGCGAGCACGAAAATCGCCGCCAACGCCAGCGCGCCTCCACGCACCGCGACCAACCGCCCCCGAGCCATCGCGGCGTGCAGCGCGAGCAGCTGATTCGGAGTGCGCACTCGTGCCGCGGCGAGCAGAGTCAACCCTCGGATCGCGCCAAAGCAACCGACGATCAGCGCGCCGGCGCCGGGCCGGGCGCTCAACGCCGCGGCGATCAGCGCGACGTACGTCGCGGCGCTCGTGACGACCGTCGTGACGCCGGCGCCGAGCTGCGCGCCGTAGCCGAGACCGTAGACCCAGCCCCGGAACTCGTCGAGCCAGCGCTCGTTGACCTGGCGGCGAGGGCCGGGCGCGGCGCCCAGCGCCAGATCGAGCACCAGCGCGATGACCACCGCGAGCGCGAGCACGGCGAGCCGCGCCCGCAGTGGGACGGATGACATCGCGACCTCGCCCGCCGCTCCGGCGAGCGCGCCGACGAGCATCCCGGCGCCCGCGGCTCCGATCACGAACGCCGTGATGGTGACGACCCAGTGCGCCTGACGGCCCCGCTCGCCGAGCGGAGTGATGCTCGCCAGCATTGACTCGCCTCAGGGCGACCAGGCGGCGCGCACGGCTGCCACCGCCGCCGCGGCGCATCCGAGCACCACCAGCGCCGTCACCGCGGACCGTCCGAATGCTGCACCGGCAACGTCGCCGGACGCAGGCTCGGATGACTGGGTCCGATGCCGGCGGCGGCCAGCGTCGCCTCGATCGTCTGAGCGCGCGCTGGCGCGGGCGTATCGAGCTGATCCTCGATCGCATCATTGACCAGCGAGGAGAGCGCGGGCCAGGTCGTCGCCACTCCCTCGCCCGCGATCGCCCCGTCGACGAGCACGAAGTAAGGCGACCCGGGGACGCCGTACTCGTCCCATGCCCGCGAGGACATGATCACCGGCACGCCGGCGGGCGCGAGCGAGCGCAGCCGCGTGCTCCGTTCGCGGTCGGGTCCGTGAGTGACGATCACGGTCTGCACATGGTCGGTCAGCACGGGCTCCGCGAGGGTCTCCCAGAACTCGGCGCAACTCGTGCAGCCGCTCGACAGAAAGGCGAGCAGCGTGGGCCGCGGGGCGCCGCCGTCGAAGTCGAGCTTGATCGCGTCGCCATCGGGGGTCGTACCGGCGACCGGCACCGCCCGGGTCGAGCGCCTGTTCGAGGCGGGCGGGGGCGCCAGATCGGCCGGCTGCTGCGTCGCGACCATGCCGCGCCCACCGGAGCGTGGCGTTGCCTCGTCTCCGGCACGGCCGACGCGGCGCAGGAGCTCGGCATTGCTGCGCAGCAGCCCGGCGACCAGCACCAGTACGACCACGAGCAGGACGGTCTCGGCCGAGACGAGCGCGACGATCATCCGGTCACCCCGCCGGAGCGCGTCATGCGCCACCCGCTTTGGGCAACTGGCGGGCCAGGCTCTCCAGACAAGGGGCGTCGTGCGAGCAGGTCTTGTCGTCGACCATCTCCGTCGCGTTGCACCCCCAGCCGCCGACCGTCGCCGGGTTGCGGCAGATCACGAGCCGGCAGACGACCTCAGTGGTGCCGTCGACGTGCGTGTTGCACTGGCCGTAGCGAAAATGGTTGCAATCGACGCGACGCCGGCTGCAATCACCCCCGGCGCACTGGCAGCCGCCGGGGAACACGCGACCGGGGGTTCGGTTGCAGTCGAGGTAATAGCGAACCCCTTCGTCCTGGCAGAGACCGCCGCCACGATAGTCGGTGCATTTCCACCAGCCGGCGACGTACGTGTCGGAGGGACACACGTTGCGCCCGTGTTCGATCTCGCAGCAGAACGCGGTGTAGCCGTCGTTGCACAGGCTGTTCGGCGGACAGTCCCCGGGGCGGATCACCGCCCACGCGGTCCCCGGACGGACGAGGTACCGGATCGGAGCGACGGCGAACGCCGAACCGGCAACCGCCGCGCGTGCGATCGCGCCGCGGCGCGAGACGCGCCGCCCAAGCCACGCCCCCGTCGCCGTCGAGATTCGCTGAGCGACCGTCACCCGCCCGACCACGCGCCCCAGGCAGCCGGGAGCTCGGTGTACGCGAGCACGGTCGCATACGCGGCGGCCACGACCGCGATCAACAGCACCGCCGCACTCGGGGCACCACGCTGAACGATCCACGGCAACCCGTGCGAGATGGAGATGGTCGCGGCAATCGCCACCACCATCAGCGCCGCACTGAGCGCCGCCTGCGCCGGCGTGGCGCGACTCTCACCGGCTCCGAAACAGCCACACGACGCGTGCCGGCGGGCGAGGGCGAGGCCAAGCCCGGCAAAGCCGCCGTAAGCGAGCGCGATCAGCGCCGCGCCGATCCGGCTCGGGGCCGCGATGCACCAGCAGCCGAGCGCGAGTTCGCCGAGCGCGATCGCCCGAACGAGCGCTACGCCGGCAGGCGCTCCGAGGACGGCGAGCGCGTCCGCGGCCGTACCCGGCGAACGGAGCTTGGCGACGGCCGCCACGCACAGGACGATCGCTGCGACGGCGAACGGGGGCGTGACCGCCTCCGCCACGAGCTCACCCTCCGTGCTCGCGGGCCGGCGCCCGCTCGAGGATCGCCGCGGCGGCGCTCGCCGGATCGAGCTCGCGCGAGACGACCCGGTCGAGCAGCTCCTGGACCTCTGGGTCGTCTTCCACGGAGGCCTCGAGCACGCGGCGCATCCGGAAGGTCGCGATCGCCAGCACCTCGCTCATCAGATTTCGCCGCCGGCGCTCCGACAGCGTGCCCTCCGCCTCGATGTACTCGCGGTGCTCGGCCAGCTTGTCCGCGAGCTCCGGGACGCCCTCGCCGCGCACGGCCTCGGTCCGAATGATCGGAACCTGCCATCCCTCGCGTGGTCCCAGCGTAAGCACCCCTTTGATTTCTCGCACCATCGTGTCCGTGAGCGGATGGTCGGCTTTGTTGACGACGATCACATCCGGGATCTCCATCACACCAGCCTTGAGTGCCTGTATTGAATCACCTGAGCCAGGCATCAGCACCAGCACCACCGTGTCGGCGTGATCGATGATGTCGACTTCGGCCTGCCCGACGCCGACCGTCTCGAGCAGCACGACGTCGCGACCCGAGGCATCCATCAGCAGCGCGGCCTGAAGCGCGGCCTCGCTCAGGCCGCCGAGCGCGCCCCGGGTGGCCATCGAGCGGATGAACACGCCCGGATCGAGAAAGTGCTCGGTCAGCCGGATCCGGTCGCCGAGCAGCGCGCCGCGCGTGAACGGCGACGACGGGTCGATCGAGAGCACCGCGACCGACCGGTCGCGCTCACGCTCGAGCTTGGTCAGCGAGGCCAGCAGCGTCGACTTGCCGACCCCGGGCGGGCCGGTGAAGCCGAGCACGGCTGCCCGACCGGTGTGTGGGTAGACCTCGCGGACGAGCTCCCATCCCCGAGGATCGTCGTTCTCGACCAACGTGATCGAGCGCGCGAGCGCCCGCCGATCCCCACCCAGCAGGCGTTTGGCGAGGTTGTCTTGCGATCCGCTCATCGGGCGCGCAATGATCGCAGGGCGTCCCGGATGTGTAACTCGGAGCGGTTGCGGGGACCGTTAGGCCAATGCGCCAACAGCTGACCGGAACGGTCGACACGCTGGTGGGTGATGGCATCGAGGCCGCGGTCTCGTTCAAGCACCGTCGCCGGCTGCGGCGACTCGGCTGGGATCACGTGTTCGAGCCGTCGGACCGCGGCGTCTGGGCGCGGGGGGAGCCGCCCCCGCGCGACGGATGCGAGCTCGAGGTCCTGATCGACGGCGCCAATGCGCTGCCCGAGATCGCCCGCCGCCTCGAGCAGGCCGAGCACTACGTGCACATCACCGGCTGGCACCTGGCGCCGTCATTCGAGCTGGTCAAGGGCAGCCCCGAGAACGCGATCGGGGTACTGCTCGCCGAGCTCGCCGGCCGCATCGATGTGCGCGTGCTGGTCTGGTCAGGAGCTCCGTTACCCGCCTTTCACCCGACCCGGTCCGAGGTCTCACGGACGCTCGAGAACTTGACCAGGATGACCCGGATCCAGGCCCGGGGCGACCCGCGCGAGCACCCGCTTCACTGCCATCACGAGAAGACGATCGTGATCGACGGCGAGCTCGCGTTCGTCGGGGGCATTGACCTCACCGATTCGGCAGGCGACCGCTACGACACGCAGCGCCACGAGGCGCGGCGGCGGATCGGCTGGCATGA
>DATNKY010000459.1:0-8847 GCA_035603155.1 Solirubrobacteraceae bacterium | reverse complement strand
GACCCGCGCGTATTCGGGGGATTTAAACGACGAGGGCCCGGCGCCGTGGCGCCGAGCCCTCGCCAAACAGCACTCGCCTGTTGGCTACATCATCCCCGACATGTCGGGCATGCCACCACCGGGAGCGCCGCCGCCATCCTTCTCGGGCACCTCGGCGACAATCGCCTCGGTGGTGAGGATGTTCTTGGCGATCGACGCGGCGTTCTGAAGCGCCGAGCGCGTGACCATCGCGGGATCGATCACGCCGGCCGCGACGAGGTCGACGATCTCATTCGTCGCCGCGTTGAGGCCTTGGCCCTTCTTGGCCTTGCGGACGTCGTTGACGACGACCGAGCCCTCGAGACCGGCATTCTCAGCGATCTGACGGAGCGGCTCCTCGAGCGCGCGGACGACGATCAGGGCGCCGGTTCGCTCGTCAGGATCCTCGATCAGGTCGACGTTGAGCGCCTTCTGGGCCGCCAGCAGCGCGACCCCGCCGCCCGGAACGATGCCCTCCTCGAGGGCCGCGCGGGTGGCCTGCAGCGCGTCCTCGACGCGGTGCTTCTTCTCCTTCATCTCGGTCTCGGTCGCAGCGCCGACCTTGACGACCGCTACGCCACCAGACAGCTTCGCGAGCCGCTCCTGGAGCTTCTCGCGATCGAAGTCAGAGTCGGTGTTGTCGATCTCGGACTTGATCTGGTTGATGCGGCCCTTGATGTCATCGCTGGAGCCGGCGCCATCGACGATCGTCGTCGTGTCCTTGGCGACGACCACGCGACGGGCACGACCGAGCTGAGAGACCTGCGTGTTCTCGAGCTTGAGGCCCATCTCCTCGGTGATCACCTCGCCGCCGGCGAGGATCGCGATGTCCTCGAGCATCCGCTTACGGCGGTCACCGAAGCCCGGCGCCTTGACCGCAACGCCGGTGAACGTGCCGCGGAGCTTGTTGACAACGAGCGTCGCGAGCGACTCGCCCTCGACGTCCTCGGCGATGATCAGCAGCGGCTTGCCTGACTGGATGACCTGCTCGAGCACCGGAAGCACGTCCCGGACCGAGCCGATCTTCTGGTTGGCGATCAGGATGTAGGGATCCTCGAGGGTCGCCTCCATGCGCTCCTGGTCGGTGACCATGTAGGGCGAGATGTAGCCCTTGTCGAACTGCATGCCCTCGGTGAACTCGAGGTCCATGCCGAACGTCTGGCCCTCCTCGACGTTGACAACGCCGTCCTTGCCGACCTTCTCGATCGCGTCGGCGATCACGTCGCCGATCTCATCGTCGCCGGCGGAGATCGTCGCCACACGAGCGATCTGATCCTTGCCGGAGATCTCCTTGGACTGCGTCTCGATGTTCTTGACGACGTCCTCGACGGCGCGCTCGATCCCGCGCTTGAGCGCGAGCGGGTTGGCGCCGGCGGCGACGTTCTTCAGACCCTGGCGGACGATCGCCTGGGCGAGCACGGTCGCGGTCGTGGTGCCGTCACCGGCGACGTCATTGGTCGCGGTGGCGACTTCGCGGACGAGCTGGGCGCCCTGGTTCTGGAAGACATCCTCGACCTCGATCTCCCGCGCGATCGTGACACCGTCGTTGGTGATCGTCGGCGCGCCGAACTTCTTGTCGAGGACCACGTAGCGGCCCTTAGGGCCGAGCGTGACCTTGACTGCGTTGGCTACCGCGTCGACGCCCTGCTCGAGCGCCTTGCGGGCCTCCGAGTTGTACTTGAGTTCCTTGTGTGCCATATATGTTCTGTTTCTCCTAGAGGGGGTCTACTGGACCTTTGCGAGCACGTCTGACTCGCGGAGGACGAGCAGCTCCTCGCCGTCCACCTTGATCTCAGTGCCGCCGTACTTGCTGTAGAGGACCTCGTCGCCCTCGGCGACGTCGAGCGGCGTGCGCTTGCCAGTGTCCTCGTTGACCTTGCCGTCGCCGACGGCCAGGACCTTGCCCTTCTGGGGCTTCTCCTTGGCGGTATCAGGCAGGACGATCCCACTCGCAGTGGTCTCCTCCTCCTCGATGGCCCGTACGATCAGGCGATCGCCGAGGGGCTTAAGCTTCATGTGATCAGACCTCCGGTTGAATGGTGCGAAACGGGTGCTTGGCACTCGACGACTCAGAGTGCCAGCGCTGTTTGCACTATAGCTGGCCGGAAGCTCTAATCAAGGCCAATCTGGCACTCTCGTGTTAAGAGTGCCAGGGAAGGCTTGTGGACCGGCGCTCGATGTACGCTGAAGATCGTGTCCTCGGGACTCGAGCAGCGCTTCGACGGGCTTCCGGTTGCCGAGTACGACGACGGGTTGATGGTCATCCAGGCCCGGACGCACGGGGCGCGCCGCAACGGGCTTTCGCGGCTCGACGCCCTGGACCCTGACCACGCGCTCTACATCCCCCAGTGCTCGGCCGTGCACACGTTCGGGATGCGGTTCGCGGTTGACCTGATCTGGCTGCGCACCGACGGCACCACGGTCCGCATCGACCGCGACGTAGTGCCGTGGCGGATGCGGTTCTGCATCAGCGCGCGATCGGTCGTCCAGACGGTGGCCGGCAGGGCGGACGCGTTCCGGGCAGCCGGCGTCGGCGAGGGGCCGATCCAGCCGGTCGCGCCCAACTAGCGGCGCGCTCACGCTCAGTTGCGCGCGCCCCCGAGACCGTGCATCCGGTCCCGGAGCTGCTCGGGCGGGTTCTCGATGATCTGCGAGAAGCGGACCACGGTCACCGTGTCGTCCTTGGATACCTTGCGCCCGTAGATCTGCTCGAGGAAGTGGATCATCTCGTCGACCCGGCGGAATTCGGGGTTGTCGTGCTCAATTTCCCGGGGTGACAGGTCACGGACGCGCTTGACCTCGACCTGGTCGATCACCGCGTGGAAGATCTTCTCGCGCGGAGAGTGCTGGTAGCCGATCGTGACCAGCACGCACTCGTTCTTGTGGTACTTGTGCGACTTGTCGCCGAGACGGATGGTCGCCGTCTTGCGACCACGCCGCAGCTGGTCGCCGAACACCGACGAGTAGAAGTTCAGGACCCGCACGGGCGCTCGCTCCTCGGGTAGATCATGGCTGTGGCAGCCTACCGGTCCGGTGCCGATCGCGAAATGGCACGGCGGACCATTTCGCGCTCGCCCTCGTAGGTCAGATCGCGCGATGCCTGCTCGATCGGCATCCAGCGGGCGTCTTCGATCTCATGGTCGTGGTCGGCGACGTCCCCGGACACGTAGCGAAACAGGTAGAAGCGGACCCGTTTGGCAACCGTCCGCCCGCGGCGCTCGTAGTTGTAACGCACCTCGCCGAGCTCGTCGATCAGCTCCCCGGTCACCCCGGCCTCCTCGGCGACCTCGCGCCGCGCTGCTTGCTCGGGCGTCTCGTCGCCGTCGGGATGGCCCTTTGGCAGGCCCAGGACCTGGCGGCCGTCGGAAGCGCGCTTGACGGGGACGATCACGACCACCCGGTCTCCGTCGACGACGACGCCCCCGGCTGAGAAGTCTCGCAGCGCGCGTCCCTCAGAAGACATAGCGCTCGAGCGCGCCAGGATCGTGCACGGTCAATCTGCCGCGACCCTGGGTGATGATTCCGGCGCGTTCGAGCACCGCCAGAAAGCGGCTGGCCGATTCGCGTGAGGAGCCCGCGAGCTGGGCGAGATCGCTCTGCGTCGCGGTGATCAGCACGTCCCGGTCGGGCGAGCCCTCCGAGCGCGACGAGGCGACCAGCTCCGCGAGCACCGCCGCAACCCTGCTCTGCACGGTCTGAAAGGACTGCCGCGTCAGTCGCTCGTTGGTCTCGCGCAGCCGCCGGCTGAGCGCCGCCAGCAGCTTGACCGCGATGTTCGGATGCTCGCGCAGCAGCCGGCGCATGTCACCCCCGAGGATCGCGATCACCTCGGTCTCCTCGAGTGACTCGACGGTCGCCGAACGCTGCTCCTCGTCGAAGATCGCGAGCTCGCCGAAGATGTCACCCGGCCCGAGCGTTGCGAGCGTGATCGACCGGCCGTCGGTGTGCTCGCGCACGGCGCGCACGTGGCCCGAGCGGACGATGTAGCAGGTATCGCTGCGGTCTCCCTCGCGGAACACCGACTCGCCGGCGCCGAACGTGCGCGGCACGGTCACCTCGGCGACCCGCGCGAGGTCCTCTTCGGCGAGCGCCGAGAACGCAGGCACGCCGTGCAGGAGTGCAATTGTCTCCTCGCTCGTCGCGACCATGACGTGCAGGGATATCACACGCGCTTGCCGCTGGCTGGCACCGACAGTGATCGGGACGGCGCAGGCGTCCGGGGCGACCGCCACCGCGAGCGCTCAAACCAGGTCGAGAGCCTGCTCGCGACGGCGCTGGCGGACCGCGTGCGCGATCCACAGCGCGAGCGCGATCACGATGCCGAGTGGCACCAGCACGGCGAGCGCGACCAGCGCCACGCCGGCGGCGACCACGAGCACCCGGCCGGCGTCGTGTGCGGCCTTGCCGAGCGTGAACCCGCCGCCGCTCGAGACCGGATGCCCGGGCACCATCGCGGCATTGATCGTCAGCGAGATGTCGCTGAGGTTGACCTGCCGGTGAAGCGATCGCAGCGACGTCTGCAGCCGGGCGATCCGCGCCTCTACCGCGCCGATCTGGCCGTTCAGGCCATCGATCTCGGCGGTCGTCGTCGCCGAGGCGAGCTTTCGCACGAGTGCGCGATGGAGCGCGCGCGCATCGGCGAGCCGCATCCCGACGCCGCCGACCTGCTGGGTGATGTCCCGGGTCGAGTCCGTGCGGGAGACGACGTTGGCGCCGTGCAGCTGCGAGAGGGCCGCCATCATCTGACCGAGATTCGAACTCGGCACGCTGAGCTGGAACTGCGCGTAGCCGTTGGCGTTGTTGGCGGCCGTCACCTGGGAGCTGCGCACGACGCCATTCTGGGCGGCGATCACGTCGAACACCTGCTGCGCAACGCCGTCGACGTTGGTCGGCTTCGTCGACAGCGACAGCTGCGCCGATTGCACTATCTGGCGGCCGGTCGCGGTCGGGGCCGGGGCCGGGGCGGCCACGGCCGTCGGCGACTGGCGTTGAGCGGGCGCGCTCGCCGACGCTGACGACTGTGCGACGGCAGGAGCGGAGGCCGCGGCGCGCGACCCGGATGCGCTGGGACCGAGCTTCGCGCTAGAGGAGCTCTTGTCGCTGCCGGCGATACCGCCTGCCACCACGATGACCGCGACCACCGCCGCGAGCGCGCCGAGCGCGGCGCCCGGGGTGAACAACCACCGCCACCGCACCGGTCGAGGCGTGCGTGATGACGGCCGTGCGAACCGGCGGGCGACCTGCTCGTCGAGCGCCGTGGTGAAGTCCTCCTGCGGGATCGGTCGCTGGCCGGCGAGGATCAACGTCAGCTCCGCGAGCTCCGCGTACTCGGGTTGCACCGCCTCGCCGGCCAGAGTCGCATCGATGACCTCGAGCGAGATCGTCTCGTTGTCATCAAAGGGATTCATTGCACGCCTTCCTGAGCTTCTGCATCGTTCGGTGGATCAAGGTCCCCGCGGCCGATTCACTGATCCCCAGCACCCGCGCGAGCTCGGCGTTGCGCAGGCCGGCGTGGAACTTCAGCGCGATCACCTCGCGCTCACGCGCGGGTAGCTTGGCGAGCGCCTCGCGGACCGCGGTGCGACGCAGCGCGACGTCGGGCCCGGCCTCGTCGACGGCCGCCGACGCGTCCTCGGGGTCGGTCATCAGGGCCGCGACGCGTTTGCGCCGCCGCAGCTCGTCAAGCGCCGCGTTGCGCGCGATCCCGAACAGCCACGCGCGCTCCTCGCCGCGCCGGCGGTCGAACGTCCGCCGTCGTCGGAACGCCCGCTCGAACGCCAGTGCGGTCACATCCTCGGCTGCTGCGCGGTCACACAGCAGGGTCGCGACGTACGCGTACACGTCATCTCGACTAGATCGGTACAGCGCCTCGAAACGGTCCCATGCGGTCTGGGATTCGGTCGATCCGAGGAGCGTCTGGGAGTCGATCACACCCTCACTACGAACCAGGCGTCAATCCGTCACCGGGTCGATATGGTGACTCGGGTGCGGATTGCGTTGCCGACAACAGTACTCGCGCTGATCGTGCTCGGCGCGCCCATCCCAGCGGGCGCGCAAGCGGCTGCCAAGAACCCGACCCAGGCACAGGTCAAGACCGCGATTGCGAAGGCCGAGCGCTCGAAGTCGCTGTGGGCGACGGTCAACGTCTGCACCAGCACGCCGAAGCAGGACACGATCGGGATCCGCGGTCAGATGCCGACGCTCGGGTTCCCTGCCTGGCTGTCGATGAGCATCCAGCTCAACTACTACTCGACCACGAAGAAGAAGTTCGTTCCGGTCACTAAGGGCGGTCAGAAGCTGGTCAGGGTCGGACGCGTCTCGACCGGGCTGCAGCAGGCCGGTGCGCTGTACACGTACAAGCCGGCCTCCGAGCTCGTCAACGCGTCGGTTACGTTCATCTGGAAGCGATCCGGCAAGCTGCTCGGACAGACGATTCGGACTACGGCCGCTGGACACCCCGA
The DNA here is from genome assembly GCA_035603155.1 of Solirubrobacteraceae bacterium. GTDB lineage: Bacteria > Actinomycetota > Thermoleophilia > Solirubrobacterales > Solirubrobacteraceae > Palsa-465. Next base: position 2,368 of record DATNKY010000459.1, on the reverse strand, counting down.
CGCGGACTTCGGCGTCCCCGCGCACTACAGCGCGCAGCAGTGCAAGATCCACTGACCCAGTAGCTCGGAACCGTTACCGGTTATCTCCCCGGAAGGGTTCTGACCCACGCCGCCACCCTTCGCAAGCGGTGGTCAGCCGTCGAACAGTCGCGGGTCGTTGGTGATCACCCCGGTCACGCCCATCTGCTGAAGCGATCTGATCTGTGGCAGATCGTCGACCGTCCAGACGTAGAGCTCGCCTCCCGCATCGTGGACGCGCCGCACCAGCCGCGGCGTGATCAACCGCCAGTGCGCCATCAGCGCGTCGCACTGTCCCGAGCCGATCGCGCGCGCGGCGCGCAGCGGCAGCAGCTCCCGCCAGCTCAGCAGCAGCGCCGATGCCGGCAGCCACATCAGACGGTTGCGAAACGGATCGCGACGGAGCTTCGGGACCGACCAGCCGAGCCGAACGCCCGGCTCGACGGCCCGGATCAGCGCCAGGCTCTCGCGGAACTGGCTCGAGATCAGGGAGCGCTCGAGCAGTCCCTCAGCTCGCAGCGCGTTGAGCACGCGCAGCTCGTAGCCGGGCAGCTTGAGATCGACGTCGAGCTCAACCGCCGCGAACGAGCTCGCCGCCAGGTGCTCGAGCCCCTGCTCGAGCGTCAGCGCGTCGCGCCCGGCCAGGTCCGCGTAGTCGTGGGCGAGCATCAGGCGGCCATCGGTCCGGCTCGGCAGCACGTCGAACTCGATCATGTCGACACCAGCGTCGAGCGCCGCGTCGAAGCTCGCCGCGGTGTTGCCCGGCGCGATCAGATCGGCGCCCTTGTGGCCGACTCGCTTGACGGTCGTGGTCAAAGCTGACATCCCGGACACCAGAAGGTAGTGCGGTTGTCGTCGCCAGCCGGACGACGGGGGGCCGGGCCGGCTTTGGCGAGCCAGCTGGATGATTCGGGCGCCGCCCTCTCAGGCGAGGCTGGATGCCGAGCGGGCGGCGTGCCCGAAGGCGAGCGGCCCAGGCCCCCCGCTTTTGCTCGAATCGGTGACCCGCACCGCGGGCACGGCCGCCCCGCCTGGCGGTACACGCTGGGTCGCCCGCGAGCGTGGCCGTGGCGAGCCGATTCCAGCATCCCGGGACGGACCGCCTCGATCACCGCGAGCGCCTCGGCATCCGACACCGTGGCGACCGGACGCCAGGGATCGATCGCGGCCGCCCAGCACCCCTCGGCCTTCCACGCATTGCCGATCCCGGCGACGTTGCGCTGGTCGAGCAGCGCGTCGCCGATCGCTCGGGTCTGGTCATCGGACCGCAGGCGCGCCAGAAAGCGCTCACTGTCGAATTCCCGCGCCAGCACGTCCGGGCCGAGCGTCGCCACGCGCTGGTCCAGACGCGCCCGTCCGGCTGTCATCAGCTCGAGCACCGGCCCGTCGAACTCGACCACCTCGTGGCCGCGGCTCTCGAACACGACCCAGGCCCGGCGGGCCGCGCGATGCCAGCGGCGACCCTCGGGATAGATGCCCCACGCGCCGGTCATCCTGAGGTGCGAGTGGATCACGAGGGCTCCTTCGAAGTCGACGAAGAGGTGCTTGCCGTGCGTTCGGATACCGGTCACCGCCCTGCCGCCGAGGCGCTCGGGCCAGCGGTCCAGCAGGTGGCGCGCCTGCGGGGTCACGATCTTGTCCGGCACCGCCCCGACGAGCACCGGCCGCATCCGCTCGGCGGCGTAGGCGATCGTGTCACCCTCGGGCATCGCGGGCGCTACGCGCTCAGCGTCAGCCGACGCGGCCCCTCCTGGAAGCCGAGCGTGATCAGCGCCGGCGCCAGGCTCGAGCCCATCGCAGCCTCACCGTCGACCTTCTCGAGCGCGAGCCGCTTGATCGCACCGGCCCGCACCTGTTCGACCAGCGCGGCGAGCGCCGCCTCGAGCCGCGCGTCGTCGCGCTCGGCGAGCGTCTGCAGCGCGCGGCCGCCGCGCTCGAGATACAGGATCGGCTCGCCGCCGACGAGCACCACGTACGCGCCGGCAGCACGCGCCGGACGGCGCCCTTCGATTTTCGGCCACGGCAGCGCTGCCCCATATGGCTGCGCCGGGTCGACGGCGGCCAGCACCAGTGGCCGCGCCTCGTCGTCTGGCCGCGCGCGCAGCCGCTCGACCGCGCCGGGGAGCGCAAACTGAGCGCCTCCGAGCCCCTCGAGGAAGTACCCCCGTCTGGCGATCCCGAGCGTCTCGAGCTGCGACAGCTCGGAGTAGATCGATGAGAAGCCGCCGACGATCCCCTCCGCGAGCACCTGCTCTCGGGTGACGATGCCGTAGCGCTCGAGCAGCAGCTCGCTCAGCGCGCGGCGCCGAGCCGCGGGGTCCACCTCTGCTCGCAGCAGCGGCTCGGTCAG
>DATNKY010000539.1:0-4891 GCA_035603155.1 Solirubrobacteraceae bacterium | reverse complement strand
GGGTGCATGCACCCGCCGAACGGAGCCGCGCATGCGCGGCTCCGCGGGGGCGCGCATGCGCGCCCCCGACCTGACCCGATAATGTCGCTGCTTTCAGTACCCGAGTGAGAGGAGAACGCCATGCACACGGCCGCGGATCGGATCCGCAACGTGGCCCTCGTCGGCCATCGCGGCAGTGGCAAGACCTCACTGCATGAGGCGCTGCTGTTCGGAGGCGGGGCGATCAACAGGCTCGGATCGGTGGTCGACGGCACGACCGTGTCGGACGCAGACCCCGACGAGAAGGCGCGCCAGATGTCAATCTCCGCGTCACTGTCGTCCTTTCAGTGGCAGCAGCGCAAGGTCAACCTGCTCGACACCCCCGGCGACTCGAGCTTCATCGCTGACGCGCTCGGTGCACTGCGCGTGTGCGAGTCAGCGGTGTTCGTGATCAACGCCGTGATGGGCGTCGAGGTGCACACCAACCGTCTCTGGCAGCGCGCGGCCGAACTCGACCTCGCCCGCCTCGTGTTCGTCAACATGCTCGACCGCGAACGCGCCGACTTCTTCCGCACGCTCGAATCGCTCAAGGGCGCCTTCGGCCAGCACGTCGTGGCGACCGAGATCCCGATCGGCTCCGAGCACGAGGTCTCGGGCCTGATCGACCTGGTCGACATGAAGGCCTACCACTACGAGGGCACAGGCCGCGACAACTGCCGGGAGATTCCGATTCCCGACCACATGCAGGCGCAGGCCGAGGAATACCGGGAGAAGCTGATGGACGAGGTCTCCGAGACCTCCGACGCGCTCATGGAGCGCTACCTCGAGGGCGACGAGATCTCGCACGAGGAGATCGTCACGGCGCTCAAGGAGGGGACCAACCACGGCGCGCTGTTCCCGGTCACGTGCGGCGTCGTGACCCGCAATCTGGGCACCAATCGGCTGCTCGACGCGATCGTCGAGGACCTCCCGTCGCCGGTCAAACACGGCGGCCTCGACGTTGACGAGATAACGCTCGAGGCGGTGGAGGACAAAGAGCTGTTCGCGTACGTGTTCAAGACCCGCGCCGATCCGTTCGCGGGCCGCATCAACCTGTTCCGCGTCTACCAGGGCGTGATGAAGCAGGACACGCAGGTGCTCAACACGCGCACCCACAACAAGGAGCGGATCGGGCAGCTGGTCACGTTCGAGGGCGGTCAGACCGGCCACACCGACGAGTACGGACCGGGCGACATCGGCGCGGTGGCGAAGCTCAAGGAGACCAAGGCCGGCGACTGGCTGGCCGCGCGCGACGAGCCGATCGAGATGCCGAGCATCAAGCTCCCCTCGCCGGTGATGGCGTTCGCCGTCGAGCCCAAGAGCAAGGGTGACGAGGACAAGGTCTTCACCGCGTTGCGGCGGCTACAGGAGGAGGACCCGACGATCGACCTGCACCGCGATCCGCAGACCGGCGAGCAGATCGTCGCCGGCCTCTCGCAGGTGCACGTCGAAGTGATCGTCGAGCGCCTCAGGGATCGGTTCGGCGCCGAGGTTATGCTCAAACCGCCGCGCGTCCCATATCAGGAGACGATCCGCGGTTCGGCCAAGGCCCATGGCCGCCACAAGAAGCAGACCGGTGGGCGGGGGCAGTTCGGTGACTGCCATATCGAGATCGAGCCGCTCGAGATCGGCGGCGGGTTCGAGTTCGTCAATGCGATCAAGGGCGGCGTGATCCCGACGGGATTCATTCCGGCGGTCGAGAAGGGTGTGGTCGAGGCGATGCAGGAGGGCGTCGTCGCCGGCTATCCGGTCAAGGACGTCCGCGTGCGTCTCTACGACGGCTCCTACCACACGGTCGACTCATCGGAGATGGCGTTCAAGGTGGCGGGATCGCAGGCGATGAAGCAGGCGCTCGAGGACTCCTCACCGGTGCTGCTCGAGCCGATCATGCTGGTCACGGTCAACGCGCCCGAGGACTCGGTCGGCGACGTGATCGGCGATCTCAATTCCCGCCGGGGGCGGCCGCTGGGGATGGAGCCCGCCGGGGCGGGGATGACCGACATCAAGGCCGAGGTGCCGATGGCCGAGATGCTCTCCTACGCGCCCGACCTGCGGTCGATCACCGGCGGACAAGGAGAATTTACGATGGAGTTCGAGCGCTACGAGGAAGTGCCCCATCACCTCGCCTCCAAGGTCGTCGATGATGCGCGCGCAGAACGCGAAACGGTGAAGGCGTAGTAGGCTGCGCAACCCGATGAATACCAGGGCAATCAGCACCTCGATCGCGATCACGGCCTGTGACGTCTGCGGCCGGACGCTGCTGCGCGGCGAGCGCGCCGAGATTTACGTCGGCGGCGGCAGCCGCCATACGGTGTGCGAGCTGTGCACGTCGCGGGCGATCCACACCGGTTGGGTGCGGGAGGGCACGATCCCCGATTACGGCGAGGGCACGAGCGTCGACCGGCGCCGCTCGCTGCTGGGCCGATTGCGCTCGCGGCGCCAGCAGTTCGTCGCCCTCGACGAGGAGCCACCGTCCGAGTACGAGGACGAGTTCGAAGAGCCGGCACTGGCGCCGCCGCCGGTGCGACCGGAGCCGGCGCCGCGCCGTCCGGCCGCACGCCGCCAGCCGGTGGTTCGCGAGCCTCGCCACGTCCGCGCCGTTCCGGCGAGCATCGAGCACAAGATCTCGTCGGCCGTGGACCTGTTCAACTCCTCAGAGCACCCGCGGACGGTCGCCGGGATCGCCCGCTCGCTCGGCGTCCCCGAGGTATCGGTCCTGCCGGCGGCCGAGCTGCCGAGCGTCGTCAACGTGGTCGTCGCCTGGGAGCTGTGCTGGTATCGCTACGAGGTTGACCTCTCTGACGAGGTGCCGACGGTCCGGGTCGCCGGGCAGGGCTACGAGCTCGACGAGCTCGCGCCCGAGGAGCGGCGCTGCAACGCCGTCGCCGACGACCGCGGCAGGTTGTCGCTTTAGAACCCGTAGACAGACGTTCGATGGTGTCCGTCCGGACCGGTTCAATAGCATCCAGTCGGTGATCTACTGCGTCGTACCAGGCGAGCTCGAAGCTGAGCTGTTCGACAAGCTGACCGCGTACTACGCCGATGACCCGAACGTGACGGTGATCGTCGAGCGCCGCAAGTCCTCGCGTCGCAAGCCCTCGAGCCCGGAGGGCGGGGCCACGGGCCCGGGCAAGCGCGAAGTCCGGGACCGGCGGCGGGCGCGGATCCCCGGCGAGCTGCCGCAGCTCGCCCACGATTGAACCAACTCGCTGTGCTGACCCGTTGAAGCTCGTCGTCAACGTCGACGGGGGTGCGCGCGGCAACCCGGGTCCGGCCGCGATCGGGGTCGTCGTCTCCGATGCCGACGGCACCGTGATCGGCGAGTACGCCGAGCGGATCGGCAACGCGAGCAACAACGTCGCCGAGTACCGGGCCGTGATCGCGGGCGTTCGGCGTGCTCGCGACCTCGGCGCCACCGAGCTCGAGCTGATCAACGATTCCGAGCTCGTCGCCCGACAGCTGATGGGCGCCTACAAGGTCAAGCACGAGGCGATGAAGCCGCTCTATGCGGAGGCGAAGGCAGCGCTCGAGGGCCTGCGCAAGTGGCAGATCCACAACGTCCCGCGGGCTCAGAACGCGCGCGCCGACGCGCTCGTCAACGAGGCGCTCGACGGCCTGCGGTGACCGCCGCCGCGCGACGGTCGCGGCCGGAACGCTAATCTTCTGCCGGTGACCGACGCTCTGACTGAGCTGACCTCGGCGCTCAACGACGCCGTCGACAGGCTACGAGCAGGCGAACTCGATCCCGACGCGGCACTCAGCCTGATCGAGGAATGCGCCCGGCTGGCCTCCGAGGCCAGTTCGCAAGTCGACCAGCGGGCCCGTGCGGCGCTCGAGCCGTTGCCGGATCTCCCCGGTCAACTCCCGCTGCCGGCGGGCTGAGATGCCCGGCCCGAACTCTCGGCCACGCCGGGGGGCGGCAGGCGGCCCAGCGCGCGAGGACCGCTAGTGGTACCTGCCGCCTCGACTGTGCGACCGACATATCCCGACCACTTGCGGGTGGAGATCGAGCGCTATCTCGAAGCGCTCCGCTTCTCCGATGAGTTCGCGACCACCGGCCTCGAGGAGGCGATGCGCTACTCGCTGCTCGCCGGCGGCAAGCGGATCAGGCCGGTGCTGGCGCTCGCGACAGCCACGGCGCTCGGGCTCGACCGCACCTCGATGCTGCCGCTCGCTGCGGCGATCGAGCTGATCCACACCTACTCGCTGATCCACGACGACCTGCCGGCGATGGACGACGATGATTTGCGCCGCGGCCGGCTGAGCTGCCACAAGGTGTTCGGCGACGACGTGGCGATCCTCGCCGGCGACGGTCTTTACGCCGAGGCGTTCAGCCTGCTGCTGTCGGCGCCGCTCGGCGAGCCGGCCGACGTGCTCGCGGCGGCGGCGTCGCTCGCGGCTGCGACCGGCGTCGCCGGGATGGTCGGGGGACAGTTCATGGACGTCGCCGGGACCGCTGGGTCCAGCCCAGAGGGATTGCGCCGCCTGCACGAGCTCAAGACCGGGCGTCTGATCGCCGCGAGCATCGAATGCCCGCTGTTGCTAGCCGGCAGTCACAAACCTGTCACAATCTCCGCGTTCCGCGCCTTCGCCGGCGAGCTGGGCGTGTTGTTTCAGATCGTCGACGACATCCTCGACGTGACGGGATCGGAGGCGACGCTTGGCAAGCAGCAGGGCAGCGACGAGCGACTTGGGAAGCGCACGTACGTGACAGAGTTCGGCCTCGACGGCGCTCGCAAGCTGGCTCACGAGTCGCATCAGAGAGCGCGGGCCTCGTTGAACGAGGTCGCGCCCCTGGATGCCTCTGAGCTCCAGCAGATCGCCGACTTCATCGCCAACCGGAGCCATTGATGACAGAACTCCTACAAGGCAT
>DATNKY010000382.1:0-4533 GCA_035603155.1 Solirubrobacteraceae bacterium | reverse complement strand
GGCGCCGCGCCAGGGGCTCGCGCCTGCGACGTGGCGGCCGCCGCCGCGGCGGGCCGGCGCGGCTCTCGCGGGGTACTTGTCTGAGAGCCGTCTCTCGCGCTAGGTGATCACGCGATATGTGCATGGTGGGTCCTCCCAAAGGACTGGGTTGTTTTGCGTCCGTCTGTGGTGACCCGCAAGCGGCCGCACCTGTGACACAGGTGTCAGTCCGGCGGGTAACGGGATGTACTTCTCGAGTTGGGTGTTATCGCTTGGAAATCGCCATCAACATCACCTCTCACTGCAAGCTTGGGCATAAAAAAAGGCGACCCATCCGGGTCGCCCTCGCGTCGGGGTTTATGCGCGCTGCGCAATCAGCGCGCGTTTCTCCTAACGAGGGCAAGCTCCTTGCCAACCGAGCGATTCGCGTCAGACGCAAACATCGACGCGCATGCCGCAGCGTTCGCTTCGGCGAAAAGGTTTGCGTGGATGTAGCTCGTTGCGGTCATCGAAGTTGACACTCCTTGAGGTATCGGCAGAGTAACCGGCGCGCAGGACAATTTCAAGAGCAACGGCAAAAGAATTGGCGCCGATGTGCACTCGCAGTGGCGGCCCAGGCGACCGTCGGCCGCGATTTGATGAAGTCGCCGGGGGCGACCTCGCACCGCCCGGTGACTCATACGGAGCGACGTCTGAAGCTGGGAGAATCGCCTGGTGCTCCACATTCACCGAGCCGAACGCGCCGACGGCCTCGCCGATGCCCTCGCCGCGCTGTGCGCTGAGCCGCTCGAGGATCCGTTCGCCGTCGAGGTGATCGCGGTCCCGACGCGCGGCATGGAGCGCTGGCTGACGCAGCGGATGTCGACCGTGCTCGGGGCTTCTCCCGGGCGGGCCGATGGGATCTGCGCGGGCGTCCGGTTTCCGTTCCCCACGGTGCTCGTGGGCGACGCGGTCGCATCCGCATCCGGGATCGACCCACTCCGCGACCCGTGGCTGCCCGAGCGCGCGACCTGGCCGCTGCTGGAGCTGGTCGAGCAGTGCATCGACGAGCCGTGGCTCGAGCGCCTTGCCGTCTATCTCGGTCGCGCCGGCGGCCGCGAGGACCCCGTCCGTCAGACGCGCCGGCTGAGCGTCGTGCGCCATCTCGCGTGGCTGTTTGACCGCTACGCGCTGCACCGTCCCGAGATGCTCGACTCGTGGGCCGCCTCGCTCGACCGCGACTCGGTCGGCCTGCCCCTCCCCCCCGGCGGCGTCTGGCAGGCGGAGCTGTGGCGGCGGCTGCGCGCTCGGATCGGCGTGCCCGGTCCGGCCGAGCGGCGCGCCCGAGCGTGCGAGCGCCTGGCCCAGGACGGCTCGCTCGCGGATCTGCCCAGCCGTTTCTCGCTGTTCGGGCTGACGCGGCTGCCCGCCGGGCAGCTTCAGGTACTGCGCGCACTCGCGCAGGGGCGTGACGTGCATCTGTTCCTGCTGCACCCATCGGCCGCGCTGTGGGAGAAGGTCGCCGACAGGCCGCATGGCGGTGAGCCCGTCATCCACCGCGCCGACGACCCGACCAGCGGCCTGGCCGCCAACCGGCTGCTCGCCTCGTGGGGGCGTGACTCACGCGAGATCCAGCTCGTGCTCTCGCCGGCCGGCAACGACGAGACGATCGCGAACACCCATCATGGGACGCCGACGCCGCCGAGGACGCTGCTCGGGAGGATCCAGGACGACATCCGCCACGACCGCGCAGCCCCGGGCGCTCCGCTGCCAGACCGGCGCGACCGGCGGCCGCTGATCGATCCCGAGGACCGCTCGATCGAGATCCACTCCTGTCACGGCCGGGCGCGGCAGGTCGAGGTGGTACGCGACGCGATCCTCCATGCGCTCGCAGAGGACGAGAGCCTCGAGCCGCGCGACGTGATCGTCATGTGTCCGGACATCGAGACGTTCGCGCCGCTGATCCAGGCGACGTTTGGCGCGGGCGAGGCGCTGTACGACGACGACGACGACGGGGACGCGAACGCGAACGCGAACGCGAACGCGAACGGCGTAGATGGGACCCCGCACGAGCAGCCGCACACGATCGACCTGCGGGTCAGGCTCGCCGACCGCTCGCTGCGCCAGACCAACCCGGTGCTGGGAGTCGTCTCGGAGCTGCTCGAGCTCGCCCAGCAGCGTCTGACCGCTTCGCAGGTGCTCGATCTGGCCGATCGCGCGCCGGTACGCCGCCGGTTCCGGTTCGACGACGATGACCTGACGCGACTCCAGGATTGGGTATCGCAGGCCGGGATCCGCTGGGGCCTTGACGCCCCCGGGCGCTCCCGCTTCAAGCTCGACACCGTCAGCAGCGGAACCTGGCAGGCCGGGCTCGAGCGGCTGTTGCTCGGAGTGACGATGACCGAGGATGGGCAGCGGCTGTTCGCCGACGTGCTTCCGCTCGACGATGTCGACAGCCGCTCGATCGATCTCGCGGGGAGATTCGCGGAGCTGATCGCCCGCCTGACCGTCGTGGTCGACGCCCTGGGCGCGAGCAAGCCGCTGGCCGAGTGGGCGGCGGCGATCGGAGCGGCCGCGGACGCGCTGACCGCGACGGCGCCGCGCGACGGCTGGCAGCGCGCGGAGCTGCAGCGCGTGCTCGACGAGATCGTTTCCGAGGCCGACGGCGAGGGCGAGGGCGAAAGCGCCGGCTCGCGCTCCGAGCTCGCGCCGGCCGAGATGCGCGCGTACCTGTTCGGGCGTCTCCAGGGCCGCCCGACGCGCGCCAACTTCCGAACCGGCCATCTGACGGTCTGCACGCTGATGCCGATGCGGTCGGTTCCCCATCGGGTCGTCTGCCTGCTCGGCCTCGACGACGCCGCGTTTCCCCGCAAGGCGCCGCGCGACGGCGACGATCTGATCCTCGATACGCCGCAGATCGGCGAGCGCGACCCCCGCAGCGAGGACCGACAGCTCCTGCTCGACGCGCTGCTGGCTGCGACCGAGCACCTGGTGATCACCTACTCCGGCAACGACGAGCGCACCAACACCCCGCGTCCGGCGGCGGTCCCGGTCGGCGAGCTGCTCGACACGATCGACGCGACGATGCGCTGCGAGCACGGCCCGGCGCGCGCGCAGGTGCTGGTCCGCCATCCGCTCCAGCCGTTCGACCCGCGCAACTTCGAGTGCCACGAGCTGATGCGGGGACGGACCTGGAGCTTTGACCCGGTCACGCTCGAGGGCGCGCGGGCGCTGATCGCACCCCGTACGGCGCCGAGACGGTTTCTCGAGCGGCCGCTGGCGCCGCGCGCCGGTCACGTGATCGAGCTCGCCGACCTCGTGCGGTTCGTCGAGCACCCGGTCCGCGCCTTCCTGCGCCAGCGGCTCGGGATCAGCCTTCGCGACGGCGTCGACGAGATCGACGACGGTCTGCCGATCGAGCTCGATCCGCTCGAGCGCTGGGCTGTCGGCCAGCGGCTGCTCGAGGCGCTGCGCGCCGGCGTCGACGGCAACACCGCGATCAAGGCCGAGATCGCGCGCGGCATGCTCCCCCCGGAGGTGCTCGGCAAGCCCGCGATCGACGCGACCTACCCGATGGCCCGCGCGATCGCCGAGCAGGCCGAACTGCTGGTCGGCGACGGACGCGTCGGTGACCCGCTCGACGCGCGGATTGCACTGCCCGACGGCCGCCTGCTCAACGGCACCGTGTCGGGCATCAGCGGTGACGTCCTGCTGACCACCACGTACTCGCGCATCGCCCCAAAGCACAGGCTGTCCGCCTGGGTGCGGCTGCTCGCGGTGGCGGCGACGCACCCCGAACGCGAGCTGTCGGCGGCCACGATCGGGCGAGCCGGGCGGGGCGACGACGTGCGGGTGGCGGTCGTCCCCGCGCTGTCAGACGACGCCGACGGCCGCGCGGCGATCGCGGCCGCCCAGCTGACGGCGCTGATCGACCTCTATGACCGGGGCATGCGCGAGCCGTTGCCGATCTTCTGTGCGACCTCCGCGGCGTACGCGGCCGCCGCGGCGTCGGGGCTCGATCCGGTGGAGGCGGCCGAGCAGGAGTTCAAGAGCGGCTGGCGCTTTGAGCGCGAGGACGCCGAGCCCGAGCATCAGCTTGTGCTCGGCGGCGTCGTGACGATCGCCGACCTGCTCGTTCAGGCGCCGCGACCCGACGAGGCCGGCGACGGGTGGGCGCAGACCGAGACCTCGCGCCTCGGCCGGCTCGCTCGGCGCCTGTGGGACGGGCTGCTCGTCCGCGAGGAGGTCAGTGCCCGGTGAAGGTCGAGCTCTCGCCCGCCGAGTTCGACATCTGCGGCACGCTGCCGACCGGCGTGACCGTGCTCGAGGCCAGCGCCGGGACCGGCAAGACGTACACGATCGCGTCGCTGGCCGCGCGCTACGTCGCGACCGGGATCCCGCTCGAGCGGCTGCTGCTGGTCACGTTCACCCGGATCGCGACCGGCGAGCTGCGCGAGCGCGTGCGCGACCGGCTGGTGAGCGTCGAGCGGGGCCTGACCCGGGCGCTCGATGGGGTGCTCGGGCGCGAGGATCAGCTGCTGGCACTGCTCGCCGAGGGGTCGGTCGCCGAGGTCG
>DATNKY010000748.1:0-8321 GCA_035603155.1 Solirubrobacteraceae bacterium | reverse complement strand
CTGTGGGATCCGCTGCTGGCGGTCGAGGCGGTGGAGTTCTCGTGAGCGACCTGTGGGGCTCGCGCCCGTTCGACCTCGCCGACCCGCTGCCGCCCGGGGTGACGGTGCTCGAGGCGAGCGCCGGAACCGGCAAGACGTTCACGATCGCGGCGCTCGCGACGCGCCTCGTCGCGGAGGGCCGTCAGCTCCACGAGCTGCTGCTCGTGACGTTCACGCGGATGGCGACCGGAGAGCTGCGCGAGCGCGTCCGCGAGCGACTCGTCAGCGCCGAGCAGGCGCTCGCGGCCTGGCTCGCCGGAGCGCCGGCGCCCGCCGGTGATGAGCTGGTCGCGCTGCTGACGAACGGGGCGCGGCCCGTGGTGGAGCAGCGGCGCGAGCGGCTCGCTAACGCTGTCGCGAACTTCGACGCGGCCACGATCGCGACCACGCACGGCTTCTGCCAGGAGGTGCTGGGCGGGCTCGGGATCGCCGGCGACCTCGAACCGGACGTGACGTTCGTCGAGGATCTCTCTGACCTCGCCTCCGAGGTCGTCGATGACCTGTACGTGCGCCGTTTCAGCCGCGACCAGAGGCCGCCGGCGTTCGGGCGCGAGCAGGCGGCCGCGGTCGCGAGAGCGGCGATCGACAACCCGGGCGCGACGATCGTCTGCGGCGAGGCCGAGAAGGCCCAGATGCGCGGGCGCCTCGCGGCGGCGGCTCGTAGCGAGTACGAGGCCCGCAAGCGCGCGATGGCGGTCATGACCTACGACGACCTGGTCATGCGCCTGCAGTCGACGCTCGCCGGTCCGGGCGGGGCGGCCGCCGCGCAGCAGCTGCGCGCGCGCTACCGCGTCGTGCTCGTGGACGAGTTCCAGGACACCGATCCGGCGCAGTGGGAGATCATGAATCTCGCGTTCGCGCAGACCGGGGTGACGCTCGTGCTGATCGCCGATCCCAAGCAGGCGATCTACGCGTTCCGCGGCGCCGACGTGTACGCATACCTCGCCGCCGCCGCCGCGGCCGGCGCGCGCGCGACGCTGCCGATCAACTGGCGCAGCGATCAGACATTGATCGACGCCCATGACGCGCTGCTGTCCGGGGTCAAGTTCGGCCACGAGGGGATCGCCTACCGCCAGGTCCGGGCGGCCGATGCCCACCATCGATCGGGGTTGATCGGGGCGCATGCCCCGGCGCCGATGCGCTTCCGGCTCGCGCGCCGAGACGGGAGCACGATGTCGCTGACGCCGAGCGGCTTCGCGGCCGCCGAGAGCGCACGCACCTATATCGCCGACGACCTCGCCGCCGACGTCGTCGCGCTGCTCGATTCGGGCGCGACGGTCCCCGAGACCGGGAACGAACGCGAGTGCGTCGCGATCCGCCCCGACCATCTGGCCGTGCTCGTTCGCACCAACCGGCAGGCCTCGATGATCCTCGATGCGCTCGCGCAGGCGGGCGTGCCGGCCGTGATCAACGGCGCCGGCAGCGTGTTCGCGACCCCCGCGGCCCGGGATTGGCTGGCGCTGCTCGAGGCGCTGGACCGGCCTGCCTCTTCGCTGCGCGCACATTCCGCCGCCCTGACCCCATTTCTCGGCTGGACCGCGGAGCGGCTCGCCGCCGACGACGATCTGGCCCTCGAGGAGATCCACCGCCGTTTGCACGATTGGGCGCGGGTGCTGCGCGGGCGCGGCGTGGCATCGCTGCTCGAGGCGATCAGCATCGGCGAGGATCTCCCCGCCCGCGTGCTCGGCGACGACGACGGCGAGCGGAGGCTGACCGACCTGCGCCACATCGGGCAGCTCCTCCACGCCGCCTCGTCGCAGGAGCAGTTGGGCGCCGCCGCACTGACCGCCTGGCTCCGCAACCGGATCGCAGAAGCCGATCAGGACGTCGGCGACGAGGAGCGCAGCCGCCGTCTGCAGTCCGACGCGCGGGCAGTGCAGGTGCTCACGATCCACCGCAGCAAGGGGCTCGAGTTCCCCGTCGTCTATCTCCCGTTCCTGTGGGACATGGGACGGATCCCCGAGAACGAGAAGCGCCCCGCGTTCTTTCATGACCCCGACGCCGGCGACGCGCGCACGATCGACGTGTCGCTCGAGGGCGATGACTTTGCGCGCCATCGCGATCGCAACGCGACCGAGGAGCGCGGCGAGGATCTGCGGCTCGCGTACGTGGCGCTGACGCGTGCCCGCCACCAGGTCGTGCTCTGGTGGGCCGGATCGTTCGACAGCCGTCATTCTCCCCTCGCGCGCCTTCTCTTCAGCCGCGACGAGCGCGGGGACGTGGCCGCCAGCGGCCAATCTACGCCGAGCGACGCGTCGATGCTCGCGCGCCTGCGCAAGCTCGCCGAGTCAGCCCCTGCGTCGATCTCGATCGAGTCGTCCGCGCTCGAGCCGGCGGGCCGATGGCAGCAGCCACCGGCGTCGCCGCCGTCGCTCGCGACGTCGAGCTTCGACCGCTCGCTGGACCTCCGCTGGCGCCGCACGTCGTACACGGACATCACCGCCACGGTGCACGACGCGTGGGTCACGAGCGAGCCCGAGGAGCCGCTGATCGCCGATGAGCCGGCGATGCCCGACCCGGTCGGATCGCCGGCTCAGGGGGCGCCGGGCCGGGAGCCGCCGGTCGAGGTCCCGCTCGCGGCGATGCCGTTCGGGGCCGAGGTGGGGACCTTCGTGCACCGCGTGCTGGAAGCCACCGACTTCGCCGCCGCCGATCTCCGAACCGAGCTGGCGGCGCGGATCGACGAGGTGCGCGCGCGACGCGCGGTCGAGATCGGTGACCCGGACGCCGTCATCGTGGGACTCGCCGCCGCGATCGAGACGCCGCTCGGCCCGGTCCTCGACGGTCTGCGACTGCGCGATTTCGCGCGCTCGGAGCGGCTCGATGAGCTCGGCTTCGAGCTTCCGCTGGCGGGTGGTGACCGGCCGCGCGGCGTGACCGAGCTATCGCGGATCGCCGCGGTGCTGGGCGAGTTCCTGGCCGACGACGACCCGCTCGGCGGATATGCGCGCCGGCTCGGCGATGCCGATCTGCGACAGAGCGTCCGCGGTTATCTGACCGGCAGCCTCGATCTCGTGGTCCGCCTGCCCGGGCCGCGGTTCGCGGTGCTGGATTACAAGCCCAACTGGCTCGGCGAGCTCGACGGACCGCTGACCGCCGACCGGTACCGGGCCCCGGCGCTCGCGACGGAGATGCAGCGCCACCACTATGCCCTCCAGGCGCTGCTCTACCTCGTCGCCTTGCACCGTTACCTGCGCTGGCGGCTGCCGGGCAACGACATCGAAAAGTCGATAGCGGGGGTCGCATACCTGTTCTTGCGGGGGATGGCCGGTCCGACGCCGGATGACGCCCCGGCCGGCGTGTTCGGCTGGCAGCCGCCAGCGGGCCTCCTGACCGCCCTCAGTGACGCGCTCGACGCCGCGGACGCCGGACGATGAGCACGACGGCCGCAAGCGACGGCGACCTGTTCGAGCCGCGCTACGCCCGGAGCGCGTCGGGGCTGCTGCGCGAGTTCAACCTCGCCGGGGTGCTGTCCGCCGCCGACGTCCACGTCGCCCGCCGGCTCGCGACGATCGCCGGCGAGCAGGATCAGTCGGTGCTGCTCGCGATCGCACTCGCGGTCCGCGCGCCGCGGATCGGCCACGTGCTCGTCAACCTCGCCCAGATCCGCGAGACGGCCGCGGTCGACACCGACGAGCCCGTCGACCTCGAATCGCTGCCGTGGCCGGATCGCGAACAGTGGATCGCGAACGTCGCCGGGTCGCCGCTGATCGCGGCCCGCACTCAGGAGGGCGCGCCGGTGCGGCCGTTGCGCCTCGAGGGCTCGTGGCTGTACCTCGACCGGTACTGGGCCGAGGAGGTGCAGGTCGCACGTGCCCTGCTCGACATGGGCGGGGAGCCGGCGGCGGGGGTCGACCTCGACGCCCTCTCTCAGGGGCTCGCGCGTCTGTTCGGCGACGAGCGCGGCGGGCGCCAGAGCCTCGCGGCCGCGTCGGCGGTCCTGCAGCGATTCGCGGTCGTCGCGGGCGGCCCCGGGACGGGCAAGACGACGACGGTCGCGCGGATCGTGGCGCTGCTGTGCGAGCAGGCGCTCGCGCAGGGGCGCGCGCTGCCGCTGATCGCGCTGACGGCGCCGACCGGAAAGGCGGCCGCCAGGCTCCAGGAGGCGGTCGGAGCCGAGGCGCTCGGGCTCGAGGTCGACGCGCGGATCCGCGAGCAGCTGCTCGACCTGCGTGCGACCACGCTGCACCGCCTGCTCGGCTGGCGTCCCGGCAGCAACAGCCGTTTTCGCCATGACCGCAACCAGCGGCTGCCGCACGACGTCGTGATCGTCGACGAGACCTCGATGGTCTCGCTCTCACTGATGGCCCGGCTGATCGAGGCGCTGCGCGGCGGCGCGCGGCTGGTCCTGGTCGGCGACCCGGGACAGCTCGCGTCGATCGAGGCGGGCGCGGTGCTCGGCGACATCGTCGGCCCCGCGGCCGACCGTCCACTGGTCGGCGAGGGCGCGGCGCGTCGGCTGTCGCGCGCCACCGGCGGGGAGATCGAAGGCCGCGCCGAGAGCGGGTTCGGCGACGGGATCGTCGTGCTCGAGCGCGTGCACCGGTTCGGCGGCGGCATCGCCGAGCTCGCGAACGCGATCCGCCGCGGTGACGCCGATGCGGTCATCGGACTGCTCGCCGAGCCGCCCGACGACGTGCGCTGGATCGCCTCGGACCTCGAGGATGACGCCGCGCTGGCGCCCGTCCGCGAGGCGGCGCTGGCCTCGGCGGCCGATGTGACGCGGGCCGCGCTCGCCGGCGACGCGCGCGCGGCGCTCGAGGCGCTGAGCAGCTTTCGGATCCTGTGCGCGCACCGGCGCGGCCGGTACGGCGTGTCGAACTGGACCTCGAGGCTCGAGGGCTGGCTCCAGGACGCGATCGAGGGCTTCGCGCCCGGCGACCGCTGGCACGTGGGCCGCCCGCTGCTGGTGACCGAGAACGACTACGAGCTGCGGCTCAACAACGGCGACACCGGCGTCGTGGTCGCGAGCAGCGGCCGGGTCGTGGCTGCGTTCGAGCGCGGCGGCGAGCTCGTGCACTACAGCCCGACGAGGCTCGGAGCAATCGACACCGTGTACGCGATGACGATCCACAAGAGCCAGGGATCGCAGTTCGATGCGGCCGCTGTTCTGCTGCCCGAGGCCGGCTCGCGGATCCTCACGCGCGAACTGCTCTACACCGCCGCCACCCGTGCGCGGCGGCGGTTGATCGTGGTCGGGACCGAGCAAGTCGTCCGGGCCGCGGTCGACCGCCCGGTCGCGCGTTCCTCGGGGCTGCGGTGGCGCCTGTGGGAGGCGCCGCCCGCCTCGTAGCTAGATGCCTATACCGCGGCTGCCTCCGGCTCCTCGTCGTGCTCCTCGAGCTCGTCGGCGCTGCTTTCCATCCGCTCGCGCACGAGCTTGTCCGGTAGGCGCCGGCTGAGCGCAAAGTAGTACACCGCGAGGCTGAAGGCCGCCGTCACCGCCATGTCGACGCCGAAGGGAAGGACGTTCTTGCCGCCTTCGAAGCTGCTCAGGAAGCTCAGGGCCATCAGGCCGAGCAACCACGGCCACAGCCACACGGACGAGGCCCAGTCCAGCTCGATCCGCTCCTCGCGCGAGCGCGTGATCTGGCCGATCGCGAACAGGACCAGCCCGATCCCGATCGCCGCGAACAGCTTCCAGTCCGTCGTCCAGCCGGCGAACAGCACGATCAGGTTCGAGATCACGAAGCCGAGCGGCGCGAGCACGTTCAGCGCGCGCAGGCGGAACGGCCGCGGGTGATCGGGCAGCTGGCGGCGCATCGCGGCCACGCTCAGGCACTGGGCCGCGTAAATGAGCAGCGAGGCCGAGGTGATGAACGCGACCAGCTTCTGCCAGCCGGGGAACGGCAGGAACACGATCATCCCGACCGCGAACGCGAACACGACGCTGACCCACGGCACGCCCCGGCGGTCGAGCTTTGAGAACGATTTCGGGATATACCCGTTGCGGCCGAGCGCGTACGAGATGCGGGCGCTCGAGCCCGAGTAGATCAGCCCAGTGCCGGCCGGGGAGAGAAACGCGTCGATGTAGAGGAGCACCGCGAGCCAGCCGAGCCCGAGGCCGCTCGCGAGCGCCGCATAGGGCCCGTACGCATTCGCGAAGCTGAGGTTCGCCCAGCCGTGCGCCGCGTCCTGCGGTTTCAGTGCGCCGACGAAGGCGAACTCGAGCGCGATGTAGACCACCGTCCCGATCAGCATCGCGCCGATCACGGCGAACGGGATGTTGCGCCCGGGATTGCGTGATTCACCGCCGAACTGGATCGCCTGCTCGAAGCCGAGGTAGGCGAACACGACGCCGCCGGTGGCGATCGCCTCCAGGATGCCCTTCACGCCCGCGGGAGCGAAGCCGTCGCCGGCGGTGAAGTTCGAGGCGCTGAACGCGGTCACGATCAGCACCACGACCGTCAGGATCGGAATCGCGATCTTCCACCAGACGACCGTCGTGTTGCTGTCACTGAGTCGACGGACCCCCCACAGGTTGATCAGCGTGAAGATCAGCATCAGCACCGCCGCGACCGCGTACCCGGGGCCGGTCAGGACGACCTGGCCGGCGGAGGTGTGAACGAGATGGAACCCGACAGCGTCGTTGACCCACTTGTCGCCGTACTGGAGCGCGGCCTCGGTCTCGACCGGGGCGAGAGTCACCGAGCCGAGCCAGTACACCCACCCCATCCCGAAGCCGACCAGGCTCCCGAAGGCGTAGTGCGGAAACCGGGCGACGCCGCCGTTGACGTGATGCATCCCGCCGAGCTCGGCGTGGATCAGCGCCAGCAGCATGATCGCCATCGCGCCGACGACCCAGGAGATGATCGCCGCCGGGCCTGCCACCTTGGTCGCGTTCAGCGCCCCGAGCAGCCACCCAGACCCGATCACCGAGCCGACTGACGTGAACAGCAGCGAAACCCGGCCCACATCGCGCCGCAATCCGCTCCGTGATTTTCCACTCTGCGCACGTCCGGCCTTGGCGCCGGTTCTCTCTGCAACCGTCGACATATTTCCTCCCCTGCAATCGGGTCTGCCCTAGGCACTACCCGGGTCACCAAAACCGAACCAGGGGGTGTCGGAGCTGGGACATCCCCGATCGGGCCGGTTACGTGCACCCGTTCGGCCTCGCGTGTGGAAGGCTTGAGCTCTTGCGAGCGTCTTGCGGGATATGATCGAAAACGGTGGCTCCGCCGGACCGCCAAGCCGACGCAGGAGGGACATGCGCAGACTGCACAGCAGCACGAGCGCGGCGCTGGCCGGGCGAACAGGGAGCCCGAGATAGCGCTTCCGACTCCCCGCAAGCGACACGCGCTGGCACTGTTCGAGGGTCTGCCGAGCTCGTATGACCGGATGGGCGCGGTGCTCAGCTTCGGCCAGGATCCGCGCTGGCGCCACGAGCTCGTGCGCCTGGTCGACCCCCAGCCGGGTCAGCGGATCCTCGACGTCGCCACCGGCACCGGTCTCGTGACCGAGGCGCTCGCGCGCCGCTGCGAGTGCGAGATCGTTTCGCTCGATCAGAGCGGACCGATGCTCGCCGCCGCTCGGGCACGGCTGGACCGCCACCCCGAGCTCGCCGCCCGCGTCACCCTGATCCAGGGCGAGGCCGAGCGGCTGCCGTTCGACGATCACGAGTTCGACGCGCTGACCTTCACCTACCTGCTGCGCTACGTCGACGATCGCGCCGCGACGATGCGCGAGCTCGCGCGGGTCGTCAAGCCCGGCGGGCGGATCGGGATGGTCGAGTTCGGAGTGCCGCCGCGACCCCGCCTGCGCGCCCTGTGGCGCGTGCAGACCCGGGTCGCGCTGCCGCTGCTCGGGCGCGTCGTGTCTCCCTCCTGGGAGGAGGTCGGCCGCTTCCTCGGCCCGAACATCGAGAAGCTGTACGCCGACGAGCCGAACCTGACCGGGCTCTGGACCGATGCCGGGATCGCCGACGTCGCATTGCGGCGGATGAGCTTCGGCGCCGGCGTCGTGATGTCGGGCGTGCGCAATGGCCAGCCAGCCTCCTGACCTAGAGCGTCCGGCGTTCTATGCGCTCGCGAGTGGTGGCTGGCGCGACCTCGTCACGCTCCTGCACCCCCCGTACACGGTCTGGCACCTGAGCTACATCGCGCTCGGCGCCGCCGCGGCGCCGACCGTCCATGCCGATCGGCTGGTCGCCACGCTGGGCGCATTCGCGCTCGCCGTCGGGCTCAGCGCGCACGCGCTCGACGAGCTCAACGGCCACCCGCTGCAGACCAAGCTGTCGCGCCCGACGCTGATCGGGCTCGCCGCAGTCGGGCTCGCCGGCGCCG
>DATNKY010000521.1:0-2613 GCA_035603155.1 Solirubrobacteraceae bacterium | reverse complement strand
CGCCAGGATCGGGGCCACGAGCGTCTTGAACCAATGGAAGCCGTCGCGTTCTCGGATGAAGTAGGCCACGATCGCGAAGCTGCACAGGGCCATGATCGGGAACAGCAGCAGGTTACCCTGGAACGGAATCCACGTTCCGATCTGTGAGAGCGCGACGAGCGGGTTCGACACCCCGATCCCGAGCGCTTTTCGTTGGCCGCCTCCAACCAGTCCCGTCGCGAACAGCAGGGTGAAGACGACGCAGAAAATGGCGACGAACAGCGTCGCGACGAACGGGCTCTTGTGCTTGGAGTGCGTCCTGCCGAACAAGCGGGGCAGGATGTGCTCACGGCCCATCGAGAACAGATAGCGGTTGGACGTGTTCCAGAACGCCAGCGAGCAGGCGAACGAGCCGGTGATGATCAGGAGCTTGAACAGGTCAGCGAGCCAGGTGCCGACGAAATGCTGCGCCACCGGGTAGTAGACGCTCGCGTAGTCACCGGTGGGGAGCCCCACGCTCGCGGGGGCGTGCGCCTTGACGCCGTACTGGACCGCGACCGCCCACGGCCACTGGTTCTTGGAGCCGCCGTAAGAGCTGACGAGCATCCAGGCCCAGAACGTGAACACGACCGCGAGCCCGATGCACGAGATGTAGGTGGCGTAGGCCATCATCTTCTTCGGGTTGCGAGCCTCCTCGGCGTAGTTCGGTGCCATCTCGAACCCGACCCAGGACCAGTACGCCCCGAAGAACCCAACGCCGGCCGCACCGGCGCCGAACACGGCGGTTGCCCCCTTGATGCCGACGCCGCCCGAGAACAGGCCCGCGGGATTCAGCGCCGACCACAGGATCCCGTCCGGCCCGCCGCCCTTGAACAGGACCGTGAACGAGAAGATGAACAGGATCAGGAGCTCTCCGAGCAGGCAGACCCCGAGGATCCGCGCCACCACCTCGATGTGGAAGTAGGTGACGATGAACAGGATCAGGATGAACCCGAAGCCGTAGATCCGCCAATCCAGGCTGATCCCGAACAGGTTGTCGAGGCTCGTGTTGGCGAAATACGTCGTCACGCCGTTGACGCCGACCGCGAACAGCAGGTACGCGAACACGATCCCCAGCGCCGTCCCCAGCCCGATGATCCGCCCGAACCCATACGAGGTGTACGAGTAGAAGCCGCCGGCGGTCGTCTTGCGCCGCGCCATCTCGACATAGCCGACCGAGAACAGCGTGAACGAGATCGCGGCCAGCCAGAAAGCCGCCGGCACGGAGATGCCGATCCCCGAACCCGACAGCGGGTCGTTGAACATCATCGCCGCGAGCGGCGCAGACCCAGTCACGATGCAGAACAGGATCTGCGGGAGCCCGAGCGCATTGCGCGCTAGCTCTGTCGATCCTGTCAGCTGCGAACCCCGCCTCTCCTGGGTGCTGCTGGCTTCCATGAGCCTCTCCTCGTTCGGTTTCCTGGTCCCGGAGCTCTAAACCGAGATGGATACCTTATACGGCTTGGAAAGTCGATGTGCAAGTTGCCAAAGCTTTTTGTAAGCAATGTGTATCGACTTACTGCAGAAGGCGCCGAAGCGCGGCGCCGGCCGTGTGGGAGGATGGGCACGATGGCGCGATTGGAGGGGGTCAGGGCCCTCGTCACCGGAGGCACGTCGGGCATCGGCGCATCGATCGTGCAGCGATTTGCGTCCGAGGGGGCAGCCGTCGTGTGCACGGGCAGAGATGTGGCTCGCGGACGCCGGCTCGCGTCCCGGACCGGGGCGGAGTTCGTCGCAGCCGACGTCCGCGACGGCGCCCAGGTCCGCGCGTCGGTCCGCGCCGCCGTCTCGATGCTCGGTGGCCTCGACGCGCTCGTGGCCAACGCGGGAGTCCTCCATGAGGCGACGCTGTCGCAGACGACTGACGCGGCCTGGGACACGGTGCTCGAGACCAACCTCGTCGGCTATTACCTGGTCGCGGTCGCGTGCCTGCCCCATCTGCGGGCGGCCGGCGGCGGCTCGATCACGATGATCTCGTCGGACGCGGGAGTCTGGGGAGAGACGGCGATCGGGGCCTATTCGGTCTCCAAACGGGCGGTGAACATGCTCGTCCGGACGCTTGCGGTCGAGGCGGGTCCGGACGCGATCCGCGTCAACGCGGTGTGCCCCGGGGACACCGCGCCGGGAATGGCGAGCTACGTGGACGGTCGTGACGAGACCTCGGATCCGTCGAGTTGGACCCTGCCGCCCCTTGCCCGGATCGGAACCGGAGCGGATGTCGCCGGCGCGGTCACCTTCTTCGCGTCGGCGGACGGAGCGTTCTGCAACGGGTCGGTCCTGCTCGTCGACGGCGGTATGCGCGCGGCGCAGAGGGCGAGCTCCGCCGCCCGCGAGCGTGGGCGCCCATGACCGTTCGGTTCGGCCTCGAGGGCCGGTACGCGCTCGTCTGCGACGGGACGTCCGAGACCGTGCGCGCGTGCGTGCAGCGCCTGTGCGACGAGGGCATGACGGTTGCGTTCACTGGCTCGGGCAGGGAGCGCGGCGAAACCATCGCCCGCGCGACCGGCGCCACGTACATTGAATGTGACCGGCGCGATCGCGCGAGCTGTGACCGGGCCATCGAGCTCGCGCTCGAGCTCGCCGGCGGCCGGCTCG
>DATNKY010000729.1:0-7531 GCA_035603155.1 Solirubrobacteraceae bacterium | reverse complement strand
GCTGCGCAGAACGCATCGCCGGCCGCGGTGCCGTCGACGGCTCGCACCTGGGGCGGCCGCGCGCGTGCGATCTCCTCGCCGCGCTCGAGCAACACCGCTCCGTCGGGCCCGAGCGTTAGCGCGACGAGTCCGCGTCGCTCGCCGATCACCTCGTACTCGTACCGGTTGACGACGAGCAGGTCCGGTTCGCGGTCGAGCTCCAGCGCGCCGCGCGCCGGCGCCGCATTGAGGCAGAAGAACCGCGCGCGGGCGGCGACGGACCGGACCACATCGTGCGGGATCTCGAGTTGGGAGATGACAGCGTCGGCCTCGCCGAGTTCGACGTCACCGGGCGTCAGCCGGCGGTTTGCCCCGGGTGCGACGACGATCACGTTCTCGCCGTGATCGTCGACGAGGATCAGCGCGATCCCGCTCTCGCCATCGTCCTGGGTGACGCCGCTGACGTCGACGCCCTCGCGCTCGAGCGAGCGCAGCACGAGTTCGTCGCGCCCGATCCGTCCGACGAACCGCACGCGTGCTCCCAGGCGAGCGGCGGCCACCGCCTGATTGGCGCCCTTGCCTCCGGCGACGCGCTCGAGCTCCGCGTCGGTGATGGTCTCACCGGGACGCGGCAACCGGCCGCAGCGCGCGACCAGGTCTACGTTTGCCGATCCCACGACGGTGATCCTCGGTGCGCTGCTCACGTGTGTGGATCCTAGGCCCCGCGCCCGGTCTGAGACGCGCGCAACGTCTCGACGTGCGGCGCTCATAGGACGCACGTCAGATGAACGCGATCCGCGAAAAACCATGCGCTCACGCGCAGCTGCGAGGATCGCTCGATAGCGTCAACGCCAGCGACGATGACTGAGATCGAACTCGAGCCCGTGGACCGCGTATCGATGACGGTCCTGGTCGACAATCTGACCGACCCCCTGCTCGTCGATCAGGATCTGGTCACGCGCGTCAATTGGCCCAAGGCGCTCGCCGGCGGCCTCCCGAGGGTGCCGGCCCAGGTCAGTCCGTCGCCGGGCGTGCCGGACGCACTCGTCGCCGAGCCTGGCTTCTCGGCGTTGGTCAAGATCGAGAAGGGCGGGCGAGAGCGGACCCTGCTGTTCGATGCCGGGGTATCGCCGAACGGGATGGTGGACAACATGCGCCGGCTCAGCCTGGCGCCGTCCGGCATCGAGATCGTGGTGCTCAGCCACGGACATTGGGATCACGTGACCGGGATGGAGGGGCTGGTGCGAGCGCTCGGGCGCTCGAACCTGCCGGTGATGATCCACCCCGAGTTCTGGAACCGCCGACGGGTCCGTTTCCCCGGGCTCGAGCCCGCCGAGCTTCCAAGCACGAGTCGCTCGGCGCTCGAGGGGATGGGCTTTGAGATCGTCGAGCAGCGGCGGCCGTCGTTCCTGCTCGACGGCGCGGCGCTGATCACCGGTGAAGTCGATCGCAGCACCGACTTCGAGACCGGCTTCTTGGGACACGAGGCGTGGCGAGCGAACGACTGGGTGCCGGACCCGCTGATCCTCGACGATCAGGCGCTGGTCGTGCGGTTGCGCGATCGCGGGCTGGTCATCCTCAGCGGCTGTGGCCACGCGGGAATCGTCAACACGGTCCGGTATGCGCGCAAGCTGACAGGAATCGAGGCGGTCGCGGCGATCGTCGGCGGCTTTCACCTGAGCGGACCGATGTTCGAATCGATCATCGAGCCGACCGTCGACGCGCTCACCGAGCTGTCGCCGTCCATCCTGGTGCCTGCGCACTGCACGGGCTGGAAGGCGGTCCACCGTCTCGCGGCCCGGTTCCCCGAGGCCTTCGTCCTGAGCACGGTCGGCACGACGATCGAGCTCTGAGCCTAAACGTCGATCGCGGTCGCGCGCGTGCGCCGTGACGCGCCGATCGAGGCGGCGACCACGAGCGCGATGCCGACCGCCTCGCGAGCGCTCAGCGCCTGCCCGAGGACGAGAAATCCGGCCAGCGCCGCGACCCCCGGCTCGAGGCTCATCAGCACCCCGAATACATTCGTCGCGATCCGCCGCAGCGCCTCCATCTCGAACGTGTACGGAATCGCCGAAGAGAGCACTCCCACCGCCGCGCCGAGCGCCAGTGAGCGAGGCTGCAGGAGCCTGCCGCCGCCCTGGGCGAGGCCGAACGGCAGCGCGACCACACACGCGACGGTCATCGCGAGCGCGAGTCCGGTGGCCCCCTCAAACGCGCGGCCGACGCGGGCGTTGACGAAAATGTAGGTCCCCCACAGGGCGCCGGCGAACAGCGCGAACGCCACTCCGAGCGTGTTGAGCCCATGGGCATCGCCATGCATCAGGGCGACGATCCCCACGGCGGCGAGCGCGACCCAGACCAGATCGGCGGCTCTGCGCGAGCCGATCAACGCGACCGCAAGCGGCCCGACGAACTCGATCGTGACCGCGATTCCGAGCGGGATCCGATCGATCGCGGCGTAGAAGCTCAGGTTCATCACGCCGAGCAGGAGGCCGAAGCCGCCGGCGAGCAGCAGTTCGCCCCGCGTCCGCCCGCGCAGGCGCGGCCGCCATATCGCGAGCAGCACGACCGTCGCCGCGACGAGTCGCAACAGCACGGCGCCGGCCGGTCCGATGTTCGCGAAAAGGGTCGTCGCGATCGCCGCGCCGAACTGCACGGACGCGATCCCGCCCAGCACCAGGGCCGGAGACGGAGCACGCGCGAGCAGGCCGGCGTTGGGCGCCGTTGTGTCTGCCAGAGCCACGCTTCGATCGTAGCCACCCGTTGCTGCGCTCCCCGACCGTCGCGGGATGCAAGACTGGTGGCCACGATGACCGGCAGGTGTTTGTGCGGAGCCGTTCGCTACGAGGTGACGGGACCGCTCCGTGATGTTCTGATCTGCCACTGCGTGGAGTGCCGCCGGTGGAACGGCCACGCCTCGGCGAGCACCGCGGCGCCCAAGCAGGGGCTCGTGTTACTCGAGTCTCGGGGCCTTCGCTGGATTGACAGCCCGGACAGCGACGCGGGGGCGCGGCGAGGCTTCTGCGGTGAGTGCGGCTCGAGTCTGTTCTGGGACCCGCCCCGCCGCGGGACGATCAGCATCAGCGCCGGGACGCTCGACGACGCGAGCGGCCTGCGCGTCGTCAGCCATTGGTTCGTGTCACAGGCGGGTGCCTATTACGAGGTCCCCGATGACGAGCTGCCGCACCACGAGCGCAGCGGCGAGGGCGAGCTGGCCTAGCGGCGGTCACTGCGCGGCGGCCACGGCGCGAGCTTGATTGGATCCGTTGACGCGAAACTGCCGCCCTGACCGGCGCACGAAACCGACGACGACGCGAGGAACGAATGATCCTGATCGGCTATGACGGCTCAGACAACGCGAAGGAAGCGATCGAGCACGCTGGGGCGCTGTTCGGCGGTCAGCCAGCGATCGTGCTCAGCGTCTGGGAACCGTTCTCGGGCATCGTCGCGCGCACGCCATCGAGCCTCGGTTTTGCCGGGATCGCCGACTACGAGGCGATCGACCAGGCAAGCCGCAACAGCGCCAACCACGACGCCGAGGAGGGAGCAGCGCTGGCCCGAGGCGCCGGGCTCGACGCATCGGCGCGCATCGCCACCCGCGCCGGCCCGGTAGCGCAGACGATCCTCAACGAGGCCGACGCGGTCGACGCCGCCGCGATCGTGCTCGGCACCCGCGGTCTCGGCGGCGTCGGGTCCCTGCTACTCGGCAGCGTCTCGCACGCGCTGGTCCAGTCCGCCGACCGGCCGGTGCTGATCGTCCCGTCGGCGGAGCTCTCCGAGTCCCGGACCGAAAAACGCCGGGGCCGCGACTAACGCCGTGAGGCGGGCGTCTCACAGCCGCTTGCGCAGCGCCGCGATCCGAGCCTCCCAGCGCGGGGCCTGCGCCCGGTGCGCGACCTCGGCGGCTTTGGAGAGATGCGCGCCGGCGGCTGCGGAGCCCATCACGAGCGCCAAAGCCCCGAGGTAGAGCTCGACCGGGCCCCACACGCCGAACGCCGGAAACACGACCTGCGTACGCCATGGTTTGAGCAGCTTGTAGATCGCCTCCGCCGCGGCCGCGTCCTGCACCGCTGAGCTGACGTACGCGTAGATGCACATCACCGCCAACCAGGTGACGTCATAGGGCAGATCGGCAAATCCCGAGGCCGCGACGTCGGTGAGGATCGTCTGGGCGCCGTCGAGGCGCGAGTCCTCGGCCAGCGCCAGCGCCAACGTCGCACGGAAGCCCGGCACGCCTGGGTTGGCCGCCACCGCCTGCTCGAGCAGCGGGACCAGTTCCGGCACCCGACCGGCCTCGAATGCGATCGAAGTCCGCTGCGCGGCGTAGCAGGCGAGGGCATCGGGTTCGCCGTTACGCCCGATCTCAAGCGCGCTGGCAGCGAGTTGGTCCGCGGCCTGGAGATCGCCGGCGACGATCGCCAGATTGGCCGCGTCGGCCGTGGCGAGCCAGAGCGTCGTCGGCTGGCGGTAACGATCGGCGATCTCCCGTTCGCGTCCCGCCCACGATCGAGCTCCGATCATGTCTCCGGCCTCGATGCAGGCGTAAGCGCGCCAGTGGTAGGCGTAGAACCGCGCCAGCGGATCGCTCAGGCGCTCCGCGACCGCGACCGCCTCGACCGTGTTCGCGCGGCGCTCACCGAGCGTCGCCGGCGCCAGCAGGGCGACGAACCGGAGGTTCAGGACGGTGATCAGGGCGCTCGGATCGCCGAGACGGCGCCCGATCGACAGCGCCTCGTCGCTCAGGCTCACGCGGCGGTCCCAGTGGCGTGAATACATCAGCTCCGCGCCCTCCATCGCAAGCAGCAGCGCACGCTCGATGCTGTCGTGGTCACCGACCACGCGCAACGCCGCCTCGAGGATCGCAATCCGAGCTTCGTCGACGACCCCCGTCTCGCTCTGCATGCCGCGGGTATTGGCCAGGGCGCAGGCGACGAGTCGGTCCCGATCTCCGATCCGACGCGCGATCTCGCCAGCTTCCAGTAGCGTCTCGCGGAAGCTGCCGGCCCCCGCCTGGCGCTCGGCGATGCCTCGGCTGATCAGCAGATCGCACCTCTGCTCTTCCGAACCAGCCGCCTCTGGAGCGAGCGACTCCAGTGCAACCTGATACCACCGGCGGGCGTCGTCGGGGGCCAGCTTCGCGAGTGCCTCGTCACCGGCGAGGATCGAGTACCGAAGCGCGTTATCCGCCTGCGCATCTCCGGCCGCGAGCCAATGGCGCGCCAATTCGGCCGCTGGAGCACGGCCTTTCTTGAGCCGAATCTCCAAGGCGATCGCGACTCGTCGGTGAACGTCAGCGCGCCGAGCTGCGCCAATCTCGTTGTAGAGGTACTGCTGGGTCAGCGCGTGCGTGAACCTGAAGTGCGTCGGCCTTGAGGGCACCTCGATCACGAGCTCGTCCGCGGCCGCCGCATCGAGGGCGTCGGCCGTGTCGGCACGATCGCTGGCGGTCGACACCAGGTCGAGGTCGAACTCGACCCCGATCACCGAGGCGACGCTCAAGCAGCGCCGAACATCGGAACCGAGTCGATGCAGGCGCCGGGCGAGCATCTCGCTGATCGTAAGCGGCAGGCGTTGTGCAGCGAGCAGGCCATCGTCGATCCGCCAGCCGCCTCCGTCGTCGAAGAGCACGCCGCTCTCCACCAGGCCCCGTACGAGCTCGGTGATGAAGAACGGGTTGCCATTGGTGCGCTCATCGAGCGCCAGGGCCAGATGTCTATCCGGGCCGTCGGGGAGCCCGTCGACGATCCCTCGCACCAGTTCGACGAGATCGTCGCCGTGCAGGCCCCTCAGGTTCACCCGGAGCACGTGTGCTTCGTTGTACAGATCGGCGAGCAGCTCGCGAAGCGGATGGTCGTCGCCGAGCTCCGTGAGGCGGCAGGTCGAGAGCAGCATCAAGGGCGACCGCCGTGTCGAGGTGAGCAGCTGCCTGAGCAGCTTGACGGTGGGCACGTCGCCCCAGTGCAGATCCTCCAGGATCAGCAACACCGCGCGGTCCGTGGAGGCCATCGTGAGCAGGCCTTCGATCGCCCGGTAGAGGACCAGAAGCTCGGATTCGCTTGCGTGGACGGAGTCCGGCGGTTCTTCTGACAGGCGCGTCGCGAGCGCCGGGACCAACCGAGCAAGAGACTTGCCGTACGTCGCAACGTAGGTGCTCAACAGCTCCGTGTCGGCGTGTTCGACGTAGTGTTCGAGCGCTTCCACGAACGGCTGGTAGGGGACATCGAGCCCTGCATCGCACCGCCCCGCGAGCACCAGCCGGCCCTGCGCAAAGGCCTCGCTGGCGATCTCACTGACGAGACGGGTCTTGCCGATCCCGGGCTCGCCGGTCACGAACGCGGCTCGGCGACCGGAAACCCGGGTTCCGTTGAGAGCGCGGATCAGGACGTCGCGCTCGAGCCGGCGGCCGACGAACGCCGATGGCCGATACGGCTGCACGCGCACCGGGAGCGGCACGACGGCGTCGCGTTGAGGCGGCTCGGTCGGGAGACCCTGGGGCCGTCGGGCGGGATCACCCCGGTTCCGGACCGGCACGGTCTGATCGAGAATTTCCTTTTCCAGCTCCTTGAGCGCCGATCCCGGTAGCAGGCCGAGCTCGTCGAGGCGCTCTCGCGTGCGCTGGTAGACGTCGAGCGCATCCGCTTGGCGTCCGGAGCGATACAGCGCGAGCATCAATTGCTCTGCCGCCGCCTCCCTCGTCGGATGCCGGGCCAGCCTCGCCTCGAGCTCGCCGATGACCTCAGCGTGTCTACCGAGCTCGAGGAGCGCCTCGACGCGCGTGTCGAGGGCGCTGAGCCTCAGCTCCTCGAGCTCGCGAATCGTCGCTTGCGCGAAGTCCTCGAAGGAGACGTCCGCGAGCGGTGGGCCCCGCCACAGGCGCAGAGCCTGGTCCAGCAGCTCGACGCCGCGCTCGGGATCGCCGCCCTTGAGTGATCGCCGCCCGTCCGCAACCAACTCGGCGAACACGTCGGCGTCGAGTTCGCCCGGGGCGATCACCAGCATGTAGCCGCCTCCTACTGTCCGGACCATCGGCCCGTGGTCGCTGGTGAGCGGCTCGAGCACCTTGCGGAGCCTCGCGATCGCCATCTGCAGGCGATTGTCGGCGCCAGATCCTGCGGATCCCCAGACCGTATCGATCAGCACGTCGCTGGACACGGCCTGATTGGCGTGCACGACGAGGAGCGCAAACAACTTCAGCTGCTTGCGCCCTCCGACCGGCACCGGATGCCCATCGGTCCCAACCTCGACCGGTCCCAAGATCCGAATCTTGATCATCGCGTGCTTTTGACAAACCCAACGCTAACGATCGCTACTTGTTACGGCAACACCCGGGCCGGATGAGATGAGAGGACTCTTATCAAGGCGGCGCGACCAGCGGAACGCCGGCCCGACCGGCCGCGGTCGCCGTTCGATCGTTATCGAATG
Organism: Solirubrobacteraceae bacterium; assembly: GCA_035603155.1. Lineage (GTDB taxonomy): Bacteria > Actinomycetota > Thermoleophilia > Solirubrobacterales > Solirubrobacteraceae > Palsa-465. The sequence continues at coordinate 130 of DATNKY010000729.1, read as the reverse complement.
TCAGCCGCCCGTGAGCGCCGTCCGGGAGAGTGCTAACTCGGCGCTGGGCGGACTCCCCGCTCTACGCCGGGCGAGCATGTCCCAGCCATCGATTGACAATCATCCGCCGACCTTTCTCGGATTGACCGCA
>DATNKY010000585.1:0-7713 GCA_035603155.1 Solirubrobacteraceae bacterium | reverse complement strand
CGGTGTCCAACTGCCGCGTGTAGTAGCGCAGCGCGTCGTCGCCGTTGGCGCGCACGCGCGCGATGATCGCCGACACCTCCTCGGCGACCGACTCCGGCGCCGGGACGAGCGCGCGCAGCTCCCGTGCGAGCGCGGCCGGGTCGCCCGACAGCATCAGGCGCTCAAACTGCACTGACGCGCTCCATGAGACGGTCGATCATCGTCGCGCGCAGCCTGTGGGCGACGGGATTCGCGATCAGCCGCGCCGTACAGACGGCGATCTCTTCGCGAACGACGAGGCGGTTCTCACGCAGTGTCGTCCCGGTCGCCGTGAGGTCCACGATCGCCTCCGCGAGGCCCGTGAGGGGCGCCAGCTCGACCGATCCCTTGACCTCGACGATCTCGGCCTGGCGTCCGGTCTCGAGGAAGTGGCGCGCGGCGATCCTCGGGTACTTGGTCGCGATCCGCACGACCCCCAGTCGTCTGAGCGCGACCTCGGCGCGGTCCTCGCCCTCGACGCTGGCGAGCACCATCCTGCAGCGGCCGTAGCCGAGGTCCATCAGCTCGTACACTTCGCGCTCCGACTGCTCCATCAGCACGTCCTTGCCGGTGATCCCGATGTCGGCTGCGCCGGCTTCGACGTACGTCGGCACGTCGGAGGGTCGCATCGTCACGATTCCGGACTGCTCGAACAGCAGCTTGCGGTCGTTCTCGCGCACCTCGGAGGTGTCGATTCCGAGCCGATCGAGGAGGTCAAGCGTATCGTCGAACATCGTGCCTCGAGGTACCGCGATCCGCAGCTCGCTCATCGACGTTCACCCGTAATTCGCGGGCGGCGCTGATAGCGCTGTACGGTCATCGGCGGTCTCCGCTCATCTCGCGCCTCTGCGAGTCCGGCCGCGCTCCTCGCCTGTCAGAGCGATGTGCAGCCGCTCGACGTTGAGCGCGAACCCGACCGCCGGCAGCGAGCGCCCGAAGCTGCCCAGCAACTCGTCATAGCGGCCGCCGCCGCCCAGCGGAACGCCGTAGGCGGGGTCATAAACACCGAACACGGCGCCCGTGTAGTAGCCGATGCTGCGCACCAGCCCGAGGTCGAAGATGATCCTCTCCGCGACGTCGGGCGCGAGCAGCGCGTGGAGGTCTCGCAGGCCGCGCAGCGCGTCGTTGAGCGCCCCGTCGAGTCCCTCGAGGACCTCGGCGCCGCCCCGCGTTCGCGGAACCCGCAGCAGCAGCTCGACCTGCTCTTGCTCGAGCCCGAGCTCGCGGATCTGGCGCTCGACCGCGACGAAGTCGCCCCGGGCGAGTTCGGCGAGGATCACGTTTGTCGGCGCCGGATCGACGCCGAGTGCCTCGAGCAGCGACGGGTACAGGGACGCGTCGCCGAGGCCGACCCGGTAGGTCTTCAGCCCGGTGGCGTCGAGCGCGTCGCACAGGACGCCGAGCACCTCGGCGGTCCCGGTCGGCCCCGGCGAGCCGATCAGCTCGACCCCCGCCTGCAGGAACTCGCGCGACTGACCTCGTTGCGGGCGCACGCCGCGGTAGGCGTGAGCGAAGTAGCAGAAGCGCAGCGGCGGCTCGGAGCTCGCATAGCGAGTCGCGACCAGGCGCGCGATCGGGATCGTCATGTCCGAGCGCAGGACGAGCACGTTGCCCTGCTCGTCGAACACGCGGTAGGCGGGCCGGCTGTCGTCCATGTCGGTGCGGGCGAAGGTGCCCTCGTACTCGAGCGCCGGGGTCGCGACCTCCCCATAACCGGCGCGATCGAACACCCCGTGGACCCGTTCTGTCATCGCGCGCAGCTCGCGCATTTCCTCAGGGAGCACGTCACGCGTGCCGCTCGGGATCCGATCGATCATCGCGGGCATGCTGCCAGCTATGGCCGCGCCCGGCGGCGCGGTTTGGGTCATCGCGCGAGCGACGGGTCCGCTAAGCCGTGACCGGAGCGTCTTCGAGCCGGGTGATCCGCGCGCCGAGGTCTCGCAGGCGCTCGTCGATCCGCTCATAGCCGCGGTCGATCTGGCGCACGTTGCCGATCTCGGTGATTCCGTCCGCGCACAGCGCGGCGATCAACATCGCCATTCCGGCCCTGATGTCCGGGGACTCGACCCGTCCACCGCGCAGCGGGCGCGGACCAACAACGATCGCACGGTGGGGGTCGCAGATCGTGATCTCCGCGCCCATCATGACGAGCTTGTCGGTGAAGAACAGGCGGTTCTCGAACATCTTCTCGTGGATCAGGATCGACCCTTCGGCCTGGGTCGCAAGCGCCAGCGCGATGCTCGTCAGATCGGCGGGGAACGCGGGCCAAGGACCGTCCTCGACCTTCGGCTTGTAGTCACCGGTGTCGTTGCGGATCCGCAGCTGCTGGTTGCCGGGCACGATCACGTCGGCGCCGTGCACTTCGGTCCGCAGCCCGAGACGGTCGAACACGAGCCGGATCATCCGCAGGTCGTCGGGTCGCGTGTCCTTGACCACCAGCTCGCCGCCGGTGACGCCCGCGAGCGCCATGAACGACCCGATCTCGATGTGATCGGGCGCGATCTCGTGCGTGCAGCCCCTCAGGCTCGGCTGGCCGTGGACGGTCATCACGTTGGACCCGACGCCGTCGATGGCGGCCCCCATCGAGATCAACATCCGGGCGAGATCCTGGACGTGCGGCTCGGAAGCGGCGTTGCGGATCACGGTCGGGCCGCGCGTCAGGGCCGCCGCCATCAGCGCGTTCTCGGTGGCCATCACCGACGGCTCGTCCATCAAGAAGTCGCATGGCCTCAGGCCAAGCGACGGCGCCGTCAGGACGATGTCCGTGCGCTGGCTCTCGACAGACGCGCCGAGGGCCCTGAACGCGTCCAGGTGCGGATCAAGGCGCCGGCGGCCGATCACATCCCCGCCCGGGGGCGGCATCTTCGCGGTCCCGAAGCGGGCGAGCAACGGCCCAGCGAGCAAGAACGATGCGCGGATCCGCTCCGCGAGCTCGACGTCGACCTCGGTGTTCTCGACGGTCGAGGTGTCGACCAGGATCTCGCTCGGTCCGAGCCACTGCACACGCGCTCCGAGCGACTGCAGCAACATCACCATCGCCTCGACGTCGGCGATCCGCGGGACGTTGCGCAGGATCACCTCGTCGTAGGTCAGCAGGCACGCCGCCAGGATCGGCAGGGCACTGTTCTTGTTTCCGGCCGGAACGATCGTGCCAGACAGCGGCACGCCGCCTTCGATTACGAACTTCTCCAGTGGTATCGACCTCGCGTGTATACGTCGGGGTTGAGGAACTTGCTCGCGCGGAGCATTCGTCAGGGTAGCTGCTGTCCGTTGCGGAGGAGACCCAGCGGCTTGAGAGCGCTTAGCTAGGGTAACGGCCATGCAGCCTGACAATTCGCGCGCCGACGCCTGGGACCTGCTTTGCGAATGGACTCAGTCGGACTCGCTGCGCCGCCACATGCTCGCGGTCGAAGCCGCGATGCGCACATACGCTCCGCGATTCGACGGTGACCCGGACCTCTGGGGCCTGACCGGGCTCCTCCACGATCTGGATTACGAGCGATATCCCGACCTCGGTGACGGCCATCCGCGCTACGCACTGCGCGAACTCGAGGCCCGTGGCTACCCGCCCGAGCTCGTGCGTGCCGTCGCCTCGCACGCCGACTTCATGGGCGTGCCGCGCGAGACGCCGATGGAGAAGGCTCTGTTCGCCGTCGACGAGCTGTCGGGATTCATCCTCGCCTGCGCTTACGTTCGGCCCGAGGGCCTGGTCGGGATGACTCCCAAGTCGGTCAAGAAGAAGTTCAAGCAGCCGAGTTTCGCCGCGGCGGTCAGCCGCGATGACATGCGCGAGGGCGCGGAGGGTCTTGGCGTCGATTTCGACGAGCACCTGACGATCGTGATCGGGGCGCTGACCGAGCGGCGTGACGTGCTGATGCCGGCTGCGGGAGATGGCGACTCCGGGGGCTCAGACGACTCGCGGGACCCCGGGGACTCAGGCGACTCGCGGGACTCCGCGGACTCAGACGACTCGCGGGACTCCGGGGACTCACGGGCCGATGGCGGCGCGCCGACGGGTGAGGCGCCGGCGTCTCGGGCACCGGCGGCCGGGGCGTCGGCGGACGCCTAGGGACGCGATGTCCAGCGCCTCCGGCCCGGTCAGCGTCGTCGTCCTCGAGGGTGACCAGACCGGGCAGGAGCTGCTCGAGCAGTCGCTGCGCGTCCTCGACCCCGACCTGCTCGGGCTCGATCTCGAGCTGCTGCACTTCGATCTCTCTCTCGAGCACCGGCGCGAGACATCCAACCAGGTCGTGATTGAGGCGGCCCAAGCGATGGTCCGGGCGGGGCTCGGCCTCAAGGCGGCGACGATCACCCCGGAAGGTGCGGGCGACGTGGGATCGCCCAACCGGATCCTGCGCGAGCAGGTCGACGGCAAGGTGATCGTCAGGACGGGCCGCAGGCTGCCCGGGGTCACGCCGATCGCGGGCGTGCACTACCCGATCTCGGTTGTCCGGATGGCGGTCGAGGACGCCTACGGGGCCGCCGAGTCGCGCGAGGGCGACCCCGGCGCTCCCGGCGAGGTCGCGTTCCGTACCGAGCGGATCACCCGCTCGACCTGCCGCGCGGTCGCCGAGTATGCGTTCAGGACGGCCGACAAGATGGCCGCCCGTGTCTACGGCGGGCCCAAGTGGACAGTCTCGCCGATCTACGAGGGGATGCTCAAGGAGGAGCTCGACGCGGCGGCGGCGCGTCACCCCGAGATCGACTACCGCCCGGTGCTGATCGACGCCACCTACGCGGGCCTGCTGTCCGGCGCGACCGACGCGCCGCTGGTGATCCCCGCACTCAACCGCGACGGGGACTGCCTCTCGGATCTCGTGCTGCCGATGTTCGGCTCGATCGCCGGCGCCGAGTCCGTGCTGCTCTCGTTCGACGACAACTACGACACGACCGTCGCGATGGCCGAGGCGCCCCACGGGACGGCGCCCGCGCTCGAGGGCAAGGACCTCGCCAACCCGCTTGCGATGATCCTCGCCTGCGGAGCGCTCCTGCGCCACGGCGCCGACCGCCACGGGAGCGCGTACGAGCGCGCCTCTCGCGCGATCTACGAGGGCGTGCTGGAGACGGTCGCGGCCGGCGTCAAGACACCCGACCTCGGCGGTCACGCGGGCACGACCGAGTTCACCGACGCCGTCATCGACCGGGTCTCCACCAAGCTCGAGGTCTGGTCCTCGCTCGGCGGCTGACTCGCGCTCCCTCCTCGAGTCTTGTTTTTGCAATTCTGCGTGCACGGCTCGAGCGGCCGTTTACGACCTGACCGCGGTCCCGGTTATGCCGCATTTGCAGGTTTTTGTCTTGACTGGAGCGGGCAGCATCGAGGCAGGAGGCAGGCTCGTTTGGTGGCCCCGGGCCGGACCGTTAGATTCCGTCCGGACCCCCACGTAGCCTGGCGAACATATGTTCCAGTCATCAGCCAAGAGACTCCGCGCGCTGCTGAGTCTCGCCGAGGACATCCTCGGCGATCCGACCCCCGAGACGCCACATCCACATCGGCGCCCGCTGCGCTTCGAACCCAAGCGCCGTCCCGGGTCGGTCCCTGCGCCTCCGGCGCACTGCCTGTCCCCCGTTCGCCCCTCGGTGCACCGTGACGTGCGCCGCGAGCAGGTCAGGTAGCGGGGCCCAATTCGCCCCCTCAGTCAGCGCACGCATACCAGCCAAGACGAGTGCCGTCGGCGTCCGCCCACCAGCGGGCGCCGCGACCCTCGCTGGCCCGGGCGGCGCAGGCGGGTGCCGGGCAACACGGTCGCACGGGAGTTCTTCGCCACCCTGATCGGAGGCCGCCGCTACGCGTTCCTGTACCGCTCGACAACGTGCGCACGCCGGCCAAGCGCGCCGAGCGGATCGCGAACTACATCGTCCTGCTCAACGACCGACATCGTCCTGCTCAACGACCGCGAGACGCTCCGCTGACCCCGGGTCCCGCGTGCGCGACGTGGAAAATCCGTCGCCCCGATCCGGATTTTCCGCGCCTGTCCCGCACACGCCGCAGTTCGTGGAAAATCCGCTGCGGACGTCTGAATTTTCCACGAACCGCACCAGGGCGCGGCGGCGCTTGGATTGTCCACAAGCTGCACCAGGGCGCGGCGGGGGCTGGAGTTTCCAACTACGAACTGCAGGATGCGACAGATCCGGACCACGCCGCCGGTTTTGTCGCAGGACGCAGCCATAGCCCGCCGGATGTGACAGATCCAAATGGACCGGGCGGATTTGTCGCAGATCGCATGCCGCAGGCCCGAACCCTCCGGGCGACCCCAACACGACCCACTGAGCCCGGCGCCAACCGACCGAGCGCGGCGCCAACCCACCGAGCCCGACCCCAACCACCGAGCCCGGCGCTACGCCCGCTCCTTGGCCCGGATATCGGCCAGCTGCTCGTCGATCCAGTCCCCCGGGTCCCGCGCCGTGACGATCGACTTGAGCCCCTCGTGGCGCCGGCGCCGCTCGCGGATCGGCATCGTCAGCGCCGCGTGGATCGAGTCCGCGAGCGCCTGGATATCGAACGGGTTGACCGACAGCGCGTATTCCCCCAGTTCCTCGTGGGCGCCGGTGTTCTCCGACAGCAGCGAGACGCCGGCGCGCTCGTTGACCATCGGCCCCTCCTTGGCGACCAGGTTCATGCCGTCGAACATCGCGTTGACCATCAGGACGTCGTAGTGCTTGTAGGCGGCTACGGCCTCCTCGAGGTCGTCGCGAAGCTTGAGCTGGATCGGCATCCAGTCGGGCGAGCCGTGGCGGTGGTTGACGACCGCGACGACCGCCTCGATTCGCTCGAGGTACTCGGCGTACTCGGGCACGTCGGTCCGGGACGGCATCAGCTGGGCGATGAACGTGACCTTCTCGCGGAACTCCGGGTGCTGCTCGAGGAACACGTCGAACGCGCTGAAGCCCCGCAGCACGTTCTTCGACAGGTCGGCGCGGTCGACGCGCAGGATCAGGTGATCGCGCCGCCGGCGCAGCAGCTCGCCCTCGAACTCGCGCACCCGGGGGCGGGCGGCGACGGCCTGGATCGCCAATGAGTCGATCGGGAGCGGATACGCCCTGACCCACACCTCGCGATCACCGACCCTCACGATCCCGGCGCGGAAGTCGACCTCGCAGTCGGTGAGGTCCTCGCAGCACTGCAGGAAGTTGTGGCGATAGGAGCGGGTGTGAAAGCCGATGATGTCGTTGGACAGGATGCCCTCGTAGACCTCGTTGCGGATCACTGTCGGGAGCACCCGCCACGAGTCAGGCTGACTCCAGGGAATGTGGACGAAGTGGTGCAGGAACGCGTCCGGACGCTGGCTGCGGATCAACCCCGGGAGCGTGTACAGGTGGTAGTCGTGGACCATCACCACCGGCTCCTCGACGTCCTCGACCTCCTCGAGCACCGCCCGGGCGAGGTCTTCGTTGACCGCGTTGTAGCCGAACTCGAACGCCTCGGTCTCGTTGCGGCGGATGTCCGGCGCGTTTGACAGGTCCCACAGGTAGTGCTGGATGAACCACAGCATCGGGTTGGCGATGATGTTGTAGAAGCCGTCATAGGCGTGCGCGTCGGAGGCGACCAGCTTGACCCGGTACTCGTCACCGTCGGCGGTCTTGACGGGGAACGGGCGCCCGCCGTGGCGCTCGGCGGCGGCGACGTCCTCCGCGGTCATCGCCGACGCGACCCACGTCACGGGGCGGTGTGACGCCAGCCCGATCAGCGCCGTCACG
>DATNKY010000612.1:0-3828 GCA_035603155.1 Solirubrobacteraceae bacterium | reverse complement strand
GGGCGCCGGGACCGACCTCCTGGATCAGCGTCGGCGCCACGCACCGGACGGGCCCGTGAGCCAGGTACCACTGACAGGCGAGCTGGATCATCGTCAGTCCGGCACGGTCGGCGATCGGGCGCATCGAGTCAATACGCTCGCCTCCCGCTTCGATCCAGCCCGCGGGTCGGAAGCCGCGGTGATCGCCGCGGACGAGCGTCTGGCCGGGACGGAGGTCGTCGAAGAACAGGCCGCCATAGTCGACGACGCGGGTGATCACCCCGACGTCATTGCTTTCGGCCGCACCAAGCACGAGCTCGCCGGGCCACGGCTCGAGCGGGTTGAGGATGATCATCGTCCAGTCGATCACCGAGCCGAAGCGCTCGAGGCAGTCGATCACGTCGAGCGTGAACCCGTTCGCGGGGCCGGGGGCGAGCCCGATCATCCTGGTCAGACCGATCTCGCGCAGGCTCGCCATCGCGGTCCAGACGACCTCGCTCGTGTAACCGATGCGGTCGGGGTTGTGCAGGAGCAACAGGTCGAAGCTGTCGATGTCGCACCGCTCGAGGCTCCGCTCGGTCGCCATTTTCAGGTAGTCGGCGTAGCCGTCGGGGCCGCGCAGTTGCGGGTCCGTGAAGCGCGGAAAACCCTTGGGGCCATCGCGCTCGCCTTCATAGAAGTCGTGTCCGACGGCGCCGACGATGCACATCTGATCGCGGGCACCCCCTGCGATCGCGCGGCCGAGCAGCCTGTCGGCCTCGCCGGCACCGTAGACGTCGGCCGTCAAGATCGTCCGGATCGCGTCGTCGGGGGTGATCAGCGCCTGCAGGCGCTCATCGTCGAGCGGTTCGCCGAAGTGCATGAAACGCCCACCGCTCCACGTTCCGACGGCGACCGGTCCCGGGTTCGTGGGCTCGTCGGGCCGTGACATCAACGATCCGGTAAGGGCGCGGGCATCGGCGATCCAGTCTAGTGTCGCCGTGTCCCACGAGGTGAGAGCGAGCTGCGTCACGGGATCTCCTCGATCTGGTCGAGATCGAGGTATAGACTGCGGTTCTCGTGCCGAGCGGAATGCTCGGCGAAGGCGTGCCCGCGTTCGTAGCTGTTGCTCTTGCACCTCCCGCGTTTCGCAGCACACGATCTCCCGGGAGGGAACGCAATGGCGACTGGAACCGTGAAGTGGTTCAGCGACCCAAAGGGCTACGGCTTCATCACGCCCGATGAGGCCGGCAAGGACCTGTTCGTCCATCACTCCGCGATCGCGGGCGGCGGCTTCAGGTCGCTGACCGAGGGCGCAAAGGTGTCCTACGACACCGAGCAGGGGCCCAAGGGCCCGGCGGCCGCCAACGTCCACCTGATCTAGCTCCCAGTCGGCACGTCGCGCACCCGGGTCGCGCGCGGGCTGTAGCCCTGCGGTCGGTCTCGGGCGCTTTGAGGTGGCCGGCTGTGAGATTTCACGAGAAAGGACGGATATGGCCTCAAGCGGAAAGAAAAAGACGACCTTTGCGAAGCTCGCACGAGAGAGCAGGCTCCGCGAGCGTCGGGTCGAGAAGCAGGCTAGGAAGGACGCGCGCAAGCGCGCAGCGGAGAATCCGCAACCCGAGCTGACTGACACCGAGGTGCCCGAGGTGGCCGAGGTGGCCGAGGTGGCCGAGGAGCCGCGGGGCGTCTAGGGGCTGACAGCCCTGAGCATGACCACCCGGTCGGGGTTGACGGCCAGGTTTTCTCCGGTCTCGGCGTCGACAAGCCAGGCAAGCTGCATGAGCGAACCGCGGGCCGCGTCGAGGATGGCCCGCTCGACCTTCTTGACGTCTCTCTCCACGCGGTAGCGGTCTCCGGTGACGACGGTCAGTTCCGTGGTGGGAGTCGCCGACCGGGGCGGGCCGTCGCCGGAGTGCATGCCCCTCTGGTTTGGCGGATCGGGCCGAAGTCCTGCGGAGGCGGTGCTACGGTTGGCATGCGGGTGGTGTTGACGCCCGTGAGGTTCACGTGCGCCGACGCAGCGAATCTCCCTCCGATCAGGTGACCGCGCCGGCGAAGGAGGAGATCAATGTCCGTCCACCGCTACCAAAGGTTCGGCGGTTGGCCGAGTCCGTGCGACAACGGGTCCGGTTGTGCCGGACGCGATCGTTTCGCTTTGGCGGCGGCGAGGAGGTGAGTTGGTGTGAAGACCGTGCGAGAGCGCGCCGAGGAGAAGCGGGCTGAGAAGCTCGAGCGGGTCCGCGAGCAGGTTGAGAGCGGTTCGCTGGTAATCCGCAAGATGACCGATGAGGAGCGCCAGCGCTACCCGCCGGTGGCGCCGCGACAGAAGCGGTCGGCACGCCGGTGAGCGTCCCCGAGCGCGAGGGGCTGATCGCGCGGATCCGGCAGATTCGTCGAGTCTCCGCTGACGCGGATGAGAAAGCGACGTCCTCGACCGGCGGTCCGGCTCCGGACGAGCTGCGCGGGCTGGAGGTACGGGTCGCGCATCTGGAGCAGCTCCTACAGGGTCTCCAGGATTCCGTGCACCGCGAGTCGAAGCGACAGAGCAAGCGGATCAGCGATCTTGAGGCGCAGGTCGATCCCGCGAACCTCAATCGGGCCCTGAGCGACGATGCCCGCAAGCGCGGGTTGTAGCGACCTCTTTATACGAACGGGGCCTCGGTTCCAACGCTCGCCTGCAAGCGCTCGAATCGGCGCTTGAGCGGGCACAACACGCCTGCAGGATGGGCGGCCGCCCCCAGGGCCGTGAAACCAAGCTGCTAGGTTCATCTCAGTGGTCGACGCCGTCGGCCGCGAGGCAGCTTGCTTGGGTCCCGCAGGAAAGCGGTTCGGGTCAGCCATAGCCTCCCGAATCGTTCGCGGCCCATGTGCGCCGTCATAGGAGTTGTGCATGTCAACAGAATCATTCGCTGATCTCGGCGTCTCGCGCGTCGTCATCAGTTCCCTTGTCGAAGCAGGCATCACCGAGCCGTTCGCGATCCAGCGCGCGGTGATCGGCGACGCGATCAGCGGTCGCGACGTGATCGCGAAGTCGCCGACTGGCTCGGGCAAGACCCTCGCCTTCGGGATCCCCCTTGTCGAGCGAATCAGGGCCGAGGCCCGGCGACCGGCCGCTCTCGTGCTCGCCCCGACCCGCGAGCTCGCGACCCAGATCGTCGAAGACATCCGCGAGATCGCGCACGCCCGCGCGCTGCGGGTCACGGCTGTCTACGGCGGCGTCGGCCTGGTCAAGCAGGCCAAGGAAGCCGCCACCTCCCACGTGCTCGTTGCGACCCCAGGACGGCTCGAGGATCTGCTCGCCCGTGGGGCGTTCAGTTTGGACCAGATCCGGATGCTGGTTCTCGACGAAGCCGACCGGATGCTCGACATGGGCTTCCGTCCGGCGATCGATCGGATCGTCGCCGCGTGCCCGCAGGACCGCCAGACACTGTTCTTCTCCGCGACGCTCGACGGCGAAGCGGGACGCATCGCACAGCGCTACGCGCGTGATCCGTCGATGCACCAGTCCGGCCCAACGACACGGCGGGCAGTCGCGGAGATCGAGCACAGGTTCGTGCAGGTCGCACACGAGCACCGCGTAGAGGCGCTCGTCCACGAGCTCCGTCGTGACCGTGACCTCACGCTCGTGTTCGTTCGGACCAAGCGCGGGGCCGACCGACTGGTCAAGCGGCTCGCAGCGCACGGCGTCAAAGCGCTGGCGATGCACGGCAACAAGTCACAGCGCCAGCGTGAGCAGGCGCTCAGCCGGTTCGCTTCAGGCGCGGTGGACACTCTCGTGGCGACCGACGTCGCAGCGCGCGGGATTGACGTGGACAGGATCTCGCACGTGATCAACTTCGACCCGCCCGCCGACAGCGAGACCTACGT
>DATNKY010000592.1:0-4461 GCA_035603155.1 Solirubrobacteraceae bacterium | reverse complement strand
CAGATGTCCGCGGCCTGGTCCCGTACGGAAGAGACGATCGACCAGCTCGTCCGGGCGTCCTGCTCCGCAGCGCGCAGATCGCCGCGGCGAAGCCTGATCGCCGCCCGCTGGTAGTAGCCGGCCGCGACGTTCACGATCCAGCCTCGTTCCGAGCACTGCGCGAGGGCCAGCTCGTAGATGTCCAGCGCCTCGGTGGCATCGCAGACGATCGCCGCGTTGCCGATTCCTGCAAGCGTCTCGTTTCCGTAGTCGGTGTCGACCCAGCTCAAATCCGGGTGGTAGGCGCGGTGCGCGAGCTCCATCACCTTGGCAGCTGGAAGCACGCCGGTCATTGCGGCGCTCACGGCAGCGGCGGCGAGAAGCCGTCGCGCTCCTCGGCTGGTTCCCGCCAGTCCCTCGACCTCTGCTGCCAGACCACGACTGCGCTCGACTCGATCCGGATCGGCCGGCCACCAGGCCGCGTAGAACTTTCGCGTCCCGCGAAGCTCCAACTCGTCCTCCCCGCTCGCTGTGGCTGTCATCACCGCATCGTCGAGTGCAGCGATCGCTTGATTCATCCGCCCCGCGTACTCGAGCGCGTATGCCGCCCAACGCAACGCGCGCACCCGCAACGACGGTTCACCCGCCTGAGCCGCACTCTGGAAGCTGCCCGCAGCGCCATCGGCGTCGAAGCCCATCAGAGCCTGACCGAGCTCGAACTGCAGCTGCGGGCGGAGCGCTGGGTCAGGCGGCTCCGCGCACGCCCTCTGCAAGAACCGGGCTGCCGCTTCCAAGGCGCCGGAGGCAGTCGCCTCGGCAGCAGCACGTCGAAGCCACGACACGATCAGCCCGTCACCGGATGGCTCGCACTTAGCGGCATGAACCGCAACTCGTGCTGGCTCCGCGCCATCCGCGGACAGCACCTCGGCCGCGCGCCGATGGTGTTGGCTGCGCTCCCCAGGCGCTAGTTCCCCGTAGACGGCGGCTCGTGCGATCGGGTGGATGAACTCCAGCGGCTGAGTTGCCTCCAAAATCTCGGCGCGGCCCAGTGCATCCCAGGCTTGCAGCGCGTCGGGCAGGGCCAGCCCACTCAACGCGGCCGCGTGCCGCAACTCCGCATCATCGCCCAAGACCGACGTAGCCGTCGCCAAGCGCCGGGCAGGGTCACCAAGGCGCGCCAGCCGCAGGAGAATCGACCGTCTCACCTCAGAGGTACTGAGGTACGGAACGCGCCCGGCGTCGTCTGCCACCGGCTTGACACCATCCGCCTTCGCCGCTCGCAACAGCTCACGTAGAAAGAACGGATTGCCGCCCGTGGCTTCATGGCACGCTCGCACAAACTCCGGGTCGACGGGCTCCTCCGACTGGGTGCGCACAACTTCCGCCACAGCGTCAAACCGGAGCGGCGCCGGGCATATCCGCTCGACTGGCCTGACCCGGGCGAGGTCACTCAGCCAAGATCCACCCTCACCGACATCGTGCCGGCTGGTGGCCACGATCAGCACGGGCAGCTCCTCGACCCGGCCTTCCAGAAAAGACAGCCAAAGCAGCGTCCCGGGATCTGCCCAGTGCACATCATCGACCGTCAACAGCAACGGACCGCTCTCGGCAACGTTGGCCAACAGCCAGTAGAGCCCGTGGATCAGCGCAGACGGATCCGCGCCCCGCGTCGCCTCGACCCCTAAGCCGAGCAGCGGCGCCGCATGAGAAGCCGCCCCAGCGAGCACGCGGCGCCGTTCCGCGATGCTCATCGCGCGAACCGTCGGCTCGAGCAGCTGCCTCGCCACCCCAAACGGTAGCTCGCGCTCCAGCTCACCACCGCGGGCAGACAGCACGCGAACGCCGAGTCGCTCGCCAACTAGCTGAGCTCGCCGAAGCAACGCGGTCTTGCCCAACCCGGCGCCCCCGACGATCAATCCGATCCGACCACGGCCCTCACCGACATCCGCAAGCCAGACAGCAAGGCGCGATAGCTCCCGTTGCCTGTCCAGGAGCTTGGGCTCGGTCCCGATGCTCGCGGAGAACAATTCTTCGCGGCTGCCAGAGAACATTAAAATCTAACCGGGACGAACCCTACCCGCCCAACAGCTCGTCTGCCTGGTGCGTGCTTTGCCCGCTGGCCGCCGCGGGTCACACGCGAGGGGTGACCCCGGCGCGGCGTCGTCCTGGATGCCAGAAAACATTGGTAGCGATTACCGATGCGAACCGCGCCCGCCGCTGCCACCGTCCACCCGTGGACGAGCGAGGAATCGAACGGGTAGTGCTGGAGCTCGAGGCGGGCGAGCCGATCAGCGGCCGTATCCATCGCTCGACCGGACCCGCGCAGCTGTTCCGCGGCTGGCTCGAGCTCGCGAGCACGCTCGAACAGCTACGCCCCGCGCACAGCATCGATCACACCGCCGGCGACGAGAAGCCGGAGGGCCGACGATGACCCACCCGGCGGGGTTCGGGTCTCGCGGGGCCGTTGGATCGCTCGCGGCGGCGTCGCCGACCGGGGACCGCGTCCTTTCGAATCGGAGACGCGGGGCCGGGCTTGGGCGCCGGCGGCTTGTGCTCGGGGTGGCTGTGGTGGCAGCGGTGGTGGTGCTTGTGAACTGCGCCGCGGCGCTCGCGGCGCTCCCGGCCGGACAGATCGAGACTTATCCCGTTCCGAACGCCGGCAGCGGTGAACCGACTGGAATTACCGCGGGGTCTGACGGGAGCTTGTGGTTCACGATGAAGGGCGGCACCGGTCAGCTCGATCAGGTCACGACGAGCGGTTCGTTTAGTGAGTTTCCGACGCCGACGGCCGATCCGGGACCGATCGTTGCGGGGCCCAGCCCTGATGTGAACCTGTGGTTCGGCGATGAAGGCGATGACAGGATTGGTAAGAGCACAACGGCGGGGTCGATCACCGAGTTCGCGGTCCCGCCCGTGATGGACGAGTCGCCCGAGCCGACGGCGATCACGGCCGGCCCGGGGAGCGCGTTGTGGTTCATCGAGGCGTACGGCGGGAGTGACACGATCGGCGAGATTCCGACGACGGCGACGGTGGCGACGCCCGGGATTGAGCAGTTCACGGTTCCGACCGCAGGCGCCTTTGCGACGGGAATCGCGAGCGGATCTGACGGCAACCTGTGGTTCACCGAGCAGGGCGCCAACCAGATCGGCAAGCTCACGCCAGCAGGCACTTTCAGCGCGTACCCGCTGCCGGATCTCGACAGCTTTCCGGCTGCGATCACCGCAGGACCGGACGACAACCTGTGGTTCACCGAGTCCGACGCGATCGGGGAGATCACGACCGCAGGGACCATCACCAAGTTCCCGTTGCCCTCGCCGACCGGCGGCGCCGGCGGCGCGAGCCCAAGCGGCGCGATCGCCGCAGGTCCGGACGGGAACCTCTGGTTTGCCGCCACCGTGGCGGGCTCCACGACTGAGTGGATCGGGCGCATGACCCCGACCGGAACGTTTACCTATTACGAGCTGAGCGGGCCAGCCATGACTGGTCCAAACCTGGCTGGGATAACGGCCGGACCCAACGGCAACATGTGGTTCACCGAGGAGGACAACGACGCGATCGGCGAGATCGGGACCGCGAGCGGGGGATCGACGCCGCTGGCTGAAGTCAGCCCGACGTCGATCCCGTTCGGCGCGGGGACGGTTGGCGTGACGAGCGGCGCCACGCAGGTGACCGTGACGAACACCGGTGGAGCCGCGCTCGTCCTCGGGGATGTTCAGGTGACCGGAGCGTCGTCGGGTACGTTCCCGATCACCGACGACACGTGCTCGGGTCAGACGGTCGATGCCGCCGCCGCGTGCACGTTCGACGTTGCGTTCGATCCGCCGTCGAAGGGCGACTACAGCGCCACGGTCGACGTCAACGACAACGCAAGCGGCTCGCCGCAGACGATCGCCGTCAGCGGGTCGGCCGAGCCTGCGGCCTCCCTCAGTGGGACGCTCGACTTCCCCCAGCTCGAGCCTGGCCACACGAGCCAGACCCAGTCGGAGACGGTGACGAACACCGGCGGGGGCCCTCTCGCGATCAGCTCTGTCGAGATCGCCGGACCCCAGGCGGGCGCGTTCTCGACGAGCGACGACACGTGTTTGGGTGCGACGCTCAACCCGGGCAGCACCTGCTCGGTCGGTGTCGCGTTCTCGCCAACAACCGCCGGAAGCTACGAGGCGACGCTCCAGGTGAGCGACGACGCCACCGGCTCGCCGCAGTCGGCGACCGTCGAGGGCTTATCCGCCGAACCCGTCACGGTCAGCCCGGACGGGCTGAGCTTTGGCGACATCACGTTCGACACGACGAGCGCCGCCCAGACCGTGGTCGTGCTCGACAGCGGGACGGCAGCGGTGACCGTCAACCACCTCACGCTGACAGGCGCACAGCCGTCAGACTTCGGGATCGTGCGCGATGCGTGCACGGGCGCGACGCTCCAGCAGAACGATTCGTGCACCGTCGGCGTCGACTTCACGCCGCTCACCGCCGGCAACGACACG